>JAZQWF010000028.1:0-49314 GCA_045632185.1 Eubacteriales bacterium | reverse complement strand
CAGATAGCGACCTTGTATCCCTTTTCAATCAGGCGCTGAATATAGGTTTCTGCGCTGTGAAAGGGCACGCCGCACATCGGGGCGCGCTCCGCTTCCCCGCAATCTCTGCCCGTTAAGGTCAGTTCCAGATCGCGGGAAACGTTGATGGCGTCGTCAAAGAACATCTCGTAAAAATCGCCCAAGCGATAGAACAAGACGTAGTCCTTGTACTTGTTTTTGATCTCAAAATACTGCTGCATCATCGGTGTCATGGCACAGCACTCCTTTTCTTTTGGAATGAATTAGTGGCAGCCGCCGCAGGTAGAGCAATCGTGGGTGCAGGAGGAGGGCTCCTCACCGGTGATGTTGAAGGTAATGGTGTTGTTCACTGCCTCCATCAGGGCGTTGACCTCGTTTTGAGCGGCCTCCAACACCTTGTAGCTATCGCTTTCCACGATCTGGTTGTAGATTGCCTCGATGCGATCCTGAATGGCGTTCAAAACCTCCTCGCTGCGATCCTCCTTCATGGCCTCCTCGTGAATGGCGTTCTGCTGTACCTCGTACTCGGTCATCAGCATCTTTACGGTCTCGTCGGCCTCAAATACCTCGCGTGCCTTGTCAAGGGCAATAATTCTTGCGTCCTCTTTCAGCGTCTTGCCAAGCTCGGCAGCCAGTTCAAAAATAGTCTTGTTTTCCATGGTTTTCAAATTCCTTTCAAATGTGTTTTCCGTACAGCGCGAAGGGCGCGGCACGGTCAATTTCAATTTCTATAAATTCCCCCTGCGGCGTACCGTCGTCAGGGAAAAATACGATCTTATTTTCGCTTGTGCGGCCGGAAAGCATCCCCTTGTCGGTCTTGCTTGGTCCGTCGCAAAGCACACGAACGCGCTTGCCCACAAGCGGCTCGTTGAGGGAGAGCGCAATCCCCTCCTGCATAGCAAGCAGGCGGTCAAAGCGCGCGTTTTGCACCTCGCGCGGGATCTGGTTTTCCATTTCCGCGGCGGGCGTGCCTTTTCTTGGCGAGTAGATGAAGGAAAACAGCGCATCAAATTTCACGCGTTCCAGCATCGAAAGCGTATCCTCAAAATCTGCATCGCTCTCACCGGGGAAGCCGACGATGATATCCGATGTCACGGCAATATCCGGCATTTTCTCGCGCATATAATCCAGCGTTTCCAGATATTTTTCGCGGTTATAGCGGCGGTTCATGCGCTTTAACACGTCGTCGCTGCCCGATTGCAGCGGCAAGTGGAAGTGACGCGCGATATGCTTGCCGTTTGCCATCACGTCGATGAGCGCGCGGCTCGCGTCCTTCGGGTGGCTGGTCATGAAACGAAGCAGGAAGTCCCCCTCAATGGCGTCAAGGTCGGCCAGCAGACGTGCAAAATCGTATCCGTCGGTGCGATCCTTGCCGTAGGAGTTCACGTTCTGCCCAAGCAGGGTGATATCCTTGTATCCGCTTTCCACAAGCTCGCGTACCTCTGCAATAACGTCGGCGGGCTCGCGGCTACGCTCGCGACCGCGCACGTAAGGTACGATGCAATAGGAGCAGAAATTGTTGCACCCGTACATAATGCTGACCCAGGCGCGATAGCCGCTTTCACGGGTCACAGGCATTCCCTCTGCGATCACGCACTCCTCTGCTGCCTCAAAGCGGCGCTTGCGCTCGGAAAGCACGCGCAGAAGGCGCTCGGGCAAGCGGTGCAGCACCGAGGTGCCGAGAATAAAGCTGACGTAAGGATAGGATTTCTTCAATTGCTCGCGTCGGTGCTCCTGCGCGACCATACAGCCGCACACGCCGATCACAAGATCCGGATTTTTCTCGCGCAGGTGCTTGTACTGCCCTACGATGGAAAGCGCCTTGACCTCCGCATGCTCACGAATGGCGCAGGTATTCACTAAGATCAGCGTGGCATCCTCGGGCTTGTCCGTAATGGTATATCCCATTTCCACGGCCATACCGGAAAGCTTTTCGCTATCTGCCACGTTTTGCTGACAGCCGAAGGTCAACACAAAGCACTTGGGGGCAGCCCCGTGTGCCGCGCAGTATTGCTCGCTGTAACGGCGCACGCCCGCGGCCGCTTCGATATCAAAATTCACTTGCGCCATCTCGCCACTCCTTATAATAATATACTAAAATAATATTATACATAATCGCGCGAAAAAAGTCAAGATGCACACGAAAGAAAATGACTTTTTCTTTCAAAATTCGCGCCCTTATTTTAAAACAATATGTATTTGCAAAAAGAACAGTATTTATTTATTTTCAGGCGCTCAATCCATTTTACAAAGAAACAAGGCGGAGCCAAGCGGCTCCGCCAAGATATTTTTTATTTTATTCCCACAAGCGCGGCAAAGTAATCTACCGCCTTCTGATACTCGTCAAGATTGCTGCTTTTCCCTACGAAATACGGGCTCATCAAGCAAAGCACAGTGTCCGCAGGCAGCACCTGGCTGATCGCCAAATTCTCTTTATAAAGGGCGGTATCACCAAGACGCACACCAAGCACCTTGGCGTTTTCCCCATTCTCGGGATAAGTCTTTTCACCGGGCAAGGACAACACGCCGTAGGTCTCGCAAAGGTCGGAAAGATAGCCGTTTTCCTTCGCTGCCAAATCATCAAAAAGCCAAGGATCCAGGAACAAAACAGAGGTTTCGCCCAGCATCATATAGGTGTTATACTGTGAAAAATTCTGCTGGATCGTGGAGGTATTGACACGGACCGGATTTCCGTTTTCATCCTTCTGGGCTTGCATCTCTTTGATCTGATCCTCCGAATAGATCATATAGGTGACCGTGTCCACCTGCTTGACGCCGTTTTCATCGTAATCTTCGGGCAAATAACGCGCCAGGCATTGACGCAGCGAGGTAAGCCCCGCCTCGTTATCCACAAAGGTATACGGGCCTGCCAGCAGCACGGAAATATCTCCCGTTTCCTCTCTTTGACACATCTGCAACGTACAAACGAGAATGGTAATGACCAAAAACAGCGAAATCAGCGTTTTCCATTTGTGATGATACCAAAAGTTGTCAAACCATTTATAGACCTTGCCATGCTCGCGCTCGCTTTTCTTCTTGCGCAACGAGGGAATGTGTATTTCCCCGCTACCTTGCAGCTTTTGGTCCTTTTGTTCGTTTCTCTTTGCGGGATCTTGCATGTTTTTCCTTTCTCAAAACGCCTACCGCGTGTGCGGTAGGCGTTTTGTCAAGTCATATTTTGTCAGTCAACGGGCTTCATCGTCGGGAACAGAAGCACGTCACGGATAGAGGGGCTGTCCGTGAGCAGCATTACCAGACGGTCCACACCAAAGCCAAGACCGCCTGTGGGGGGCAGACCGTATTCCAGCGCGGTGACGTAGTCGTAATCCACCTGTGCGCGGCACGCGGGATCCAACGCCTTGCGCTCTGCAACCTGGCGCTCGAAGCGCTCCTTCTGGTCGATGGGATCGTTGAGCTCGGAGAATGCGTTACCGAACTCGGTCGCATTGATGAAGTACTCAAAGCGCTCGGTGTAAGCGGGATCCTCGGGCTTGCGCTTAGCAAGCGGGCTGATCTCAACGGGATAGTCGTAAATGAAGGTGGGCTGAATCAGGTTCTCCTCAACGAAAGCATCAAAGAACTCGGCAAGGATCGCACCCTTGGTGGGCACCTCGGGAAGCTCTACATGCTTCTCCTTGGCGATGGCAATTGCCTCCTCGTCGGACTTGATCTCGTTAAAGTCTACACCGCTGTACTTCTTTACGGCTTCCAGCATGGTCATTCTCTGCCAGTTGCCAAGGTCGATCTGATGACCGCAGTAAGGAATAACGAGAGAGCCGCAGACCTTCTCGGCTACGGTGCGCATCATCTCCTCAACAAGATCCATCAGCGCGTGATAGTCGGTGTATGCCTGATACAGCTCAATGCTGGTAAACTCGGGGTTGTGCTTGGGATCCATACCCTCGTTACGGAAGATACGACCGACCTCGTAAACGCGGTCCATACCGCCTACGATCAATCTCTTTAAGTAGAGCTCGGTCTCAATACGCAGAACCATGTCCATATCCAGCGTATTGTGGTGCGTCATAAAGGGACGTGCGGAAGCGCCGATCTCAAAGGGGGTAAGAATGGGGGTATCTACCTCCAAAAATCCCTTGCTGTCAAGGAAGGCGCGCAGCTCGCGCATAATAAGACTACGCTTCACAAAGGTATCCTTTACCTCGGGATTGACGATCAGGTCCACGTAACGCTGACGGTAACGGGTCTCCTGGTCCTTCAAGCCATGGAACTTTTCGGGCAGAGGAAGCAAGCTCTTGCAAAGCAGCACGATCTCGGTGCAGCGCACGCTGATCTCGCCCATCTTGGTACGGAATACGATGCCCTTTACACCCACGATATCGCCGATATCCATCTTCTTGAAGCCGGCGTAGGGCTCCTCGCCGATGACGTCACGGCGCACGTAGATCTGGATATCACCCTTATCATCACGCAGGTGAGCAAAGCTTGCCTTGCCCATCACGCGCTTGGTCATCATACGGCCTGCAAGGCAGACCTCGACCTCGGTCTCCTCCTCTGCTGCAAGGTCAGCAAAGCGCTCCTTGATCTCGGCAGAGTAGGCGTTCTGGGGGAATTTGGTGATCTGGAAGGGGTCGTTGCCCGCCTCACGCAGAGCAGCCAGCTTTTCGTGACGGACGCGGATAACGTCCGACAAATTGACCTCAGAAGCGGCTTCTACCGCTTCGTTTCTCTTTTCATCAGCCATTTCTAAACTCCTTAGTCGCGGGTAACTTCAAGAATTTCGTAAGAGAAGGTGAAGTTAGATGCCTCAACGGTTTCGGTGACAACATCGCCCTTCTTGTGACCGATCAGGGCCTTACCTACGGGAGAAACGTCAGAGATCTTGCCTGCAACGACGTCTGCCTCGTTCGAGCCCACGATGTGGAAGGTCATCTCCTTATTTCTGTTCTTATCGATCACCTTAACGGTGGTACCAATGTTAACAACGCCCTTTACGAAGGTGGAAGCGTCCATAACCTCGGCATTTTCAATATCGGATCTCAGTTGAAGAATGCGTGCCTCGTTCTCTGCCTGTGCGTTACGGGCAGCGTCATACTCGGCGTTCTCGGACAAGTCGCCGAAGCCGCGTGCTACAACGATATCATTCTTAATACGCTCGCGCTCCTCGCCCTCGCGCCATTGCAGCTCCTTAACAAGCTCGTCATAACCCTGTTGAGTCATTGTGATCTTCTTTTCGTTTGCCATTTTGGTATTCTCCTCTATATAAAATTCAAATTTATTTCGTTCTTACATTGTTGATCGCTGCAAGCAGCTGATCATCTTCATTCTCGCTTAAAAGATAGAGATTTTTGTTTTGCGCACTCTCGGAAAGTACTACGGGCACGTCGGGCGCAATGCCCACGCCGTCGTAGTTTACACCGCAGGGAGGCGCGTAATATCCAACGGTCAGCTTGATGGCACCGCTGAGCTCTGTATTAAAGATGTCACCCAGCTCGGAAAGGGGGAAAATCGTTTGCAAAACGCCCTTGCCGTAGGTGTTCTCACCCACCACATCGGCAAGGCCAAAGTCGCGCAGCGCCGCCGTAAACAGCTCCGCTGCACTGGCGGTATTGCCGTTGGCCAGCACCACTGCGGGATAATTGCGGTAAATACCGATCTCCTCTTCTTTGATGCTGCAAGCAGCATAGCCGTCCGTATAGGTGACGGGCTCTGCCTTATAATAAGTGGTTTCGCCTTGCTTGGTCACCGTGCTGACCAGCACGTCACCCTCGTTTGCAAAAAAGGAAAGCACAGCGCAAACCGATTTCAACTCGCCGCCGGGATTGTTGCGCACGTCATATACGAAGCGTGTGCAGCCCTCTCTGAGCAGCTTAGCCATTTCGTTCTTGAATTGCTCAGGGGTATTCCCCTCAAATCCGGAAAGACGAATGATACCGACAGTAGGATCGGTACTGCTTTTCCAGCCCTCAACGGTAACGGTGGTAAACTTGGCACGCACAACAGAGCGTTGTGTTTCCACGCCGTCGCGCAACAGGATAAAATTCGCAGTGGTTCCCTCTTCACCCAGCAATTTTTTCATTGCCGCCTCATAGCCGAGATCGCTGACGCGCTCATTTTCGGCAAGGGTTCCGATCGCCACAATACGGTCACCGGGCTGCACGTCCGCATTGGCCGCAGGAGAGTTTTTGACCACTTGGAGCACGCAGATGCACTGCGCATCGGGATCCCAGGTCACGGTCACACCGATACCAACGGCATTTCCCTCCATATCTGTCATCATGGAAAGGAATTCCTCCTCGGTATAATAAGCGGCGTATTTATCCCCTGTTGCAGCAACGTAGGCACGCAGCATTTCGTCCAAAAGCAGCTTGCCGTCCGTATCGTACAGGGAGTAATTTTCAAATATAAAGTCGATCAGCGCGATCTTTGCGGCGTAATCCTCGCCGGCCTGATCACCGGTACCCAGCGTTTCCTCGAAAACAAGAGAACCGCCAAAAAGCGTGGTTGCCGCGAAAAACGCTAATACCGAGCAGATCAGTGCAACCGCGATCAGCGAAACGATATAACGCGACATTTTCACCGTTCGCACCTTTTTTTCGGCAAATACGCGCGGCGGCTCGGCGCCCTCACCCTTACCAAAGGTATCATTGGGGACGCGAACGGGGCGAATGTCGTACTTTTCCGTGATCGCACGCAAGCGCTCGGTCACTGAGATCGGGTCGGCTTGGGGGGCAAGATCCAGCACCAGATATCCGTTGGCGGGATCCAGAAACGCTCTGACATCAGGGATAGAGCGCGCCAATTCCTCAGAAAGCTTTTTGTGATGCTTTTTGAATTGCTTTTTGGGAACAACAAACGTAATTCTCATGAAAAACGCACCTTTCTCGTCGAGATTTTCCATGTGGCATACACTCGGCGGTCGGCAGAAAACAGCAAGTACGGGTAAGCAGGGCGCCAAGACGCCTTGCTTACCCATTTGCGTTTTTTAGAATTTAGAGGGTTTGGAGTTGAGATACTTCTTTACCATCAGTGCTACCTTGAAGGTGATGGCATGCTCAAACTCGCGCAGGTCAAGACCGGTCAGCTTGCGGATCTTCTCCAAACGGTACACCAGCGTGTTGCGGTGCACGAAAAGCTTACGGGAGGTCTCGGATACATTCAGATTGTTCTCAAAGAAGCTCTGAATGGTCATCAGGGTCTCGCGGTCAAGGGAGTCCAGACTTCCCTTCTTGAACACCTCATGCAGGAACATCTCGCAAAGGGTGGTGGGCAGCTGGTAGATCAGACGGCCGATACCAAGGTTCTCGTAGCTGATGATGTTCTTTTCGGTTTCGAACACCTTGCCGACCTCGATGGCAACCTGTGCTTCCTTGTATGCGCGGGCAAGATCCTTGATATTGTCCACGGCGGTGGAGATACCGATGGCAACCTTGGCATAGAACTCGCCGAACAGGGTGTCGGCAATACCGTTGGCCATGCGCTCGATCTCCTTGCTGTCAGTGCCCGGCTTGATCTCCTTGACCAGCACGATATCGTGCTCGCCCACGCTGATCACGTAGTCCTTGGACTTATCCGGGAACATATTTTGCAGCATTTCAAAGGGCATCATATCCGTCTTGCCGAAGAACTTGATCAAAAAGACGATGCGTACCTCTTCGGTGTTGAAATGAAGCTCCTTGCTCTTAATATAAATATCACTGGGAAGGATGTTGTCAAGAATGATATTCTTGATGAAAGAGCCCTTATCATATTTTTCGTCGTAAAGGTTCTTGATATTCCCAAGAGAAACGGCAAGCAACTTGCACATTTTCTCGGCCATCATATCCTCGCCCTCAACGAACACGATGTACTCGGCCTTAGCGCCACCTGCGATGGGAGAATAGGTGTAACCGCCCGTTGTTACCTTCTCGGCGGCATAAACCATTTCGTCGCGCACGCCCTGCTTAACATGGCCGATCTTGGCCAGCTCAGAGCAGGAGATGATCACGCCGTTTTCGTCGATCACGCCGATCACGCGGTCGATCGCGTCCTTCATCTGATGGATCACGCCTTGAAACAATCTGTTAGACATAAAATTTCCTCATCCTTCTTATGTGTATTGCATAGAAACACATATATTTTACACGATTTTTAGTGATTTTGCAATAGGGTTTCAACAGAATTTACAAATTTAAGTCAATTTTTTTGTGGGTTAACACGAACCGTCAAGTTCTAACACACAGCAAATGCAGGCCAGTGCAAAGCTTGACGCAGTTTCCGTGCGCAGAATTCGTTTGCCAAGTCCCGTCATCAAAAAGCCATTTTCTGCGGCTTTTTGCGCCTCGGCAAGAGAAAATCCACCCTCGCTGCCGATCACAATGGCAAGCTTGCTTCCCTTTTTGATATTTTGCGTACGCAACAGCTCACCGATGGGCTTGGTGCCGTCTCCCTCATAGCAGAAAAGCACCGCATCTGCGTCCTTGGCAAGTCCCAGCATTTCCTCAAAGCGCACAGAGGGCAACACCTCGGGCAAAATACCGCGACCGCATTGCTTGGCGGCCTCGTGTGCGATACGCAATCGACGCTCGGTCTTGTGCGCCTCCGCCTCGGGCTTGGCGCGTACCACGCAGCGCTCGCTTTCAAAGGGTACGATGCGGGAAACGCCGCATTCCACCGCCTTCTGGATCGCGCTGTCCAGCTTATCTCCCTTTGGAAGTGCCTGATACAGCGTGATATGCACAGGGGGCTCGGTTTCGCTTTCAAATGATTTTAATACGCGTGCCTGCACGCGGTCGGTCAAAAAGGCGAACAGCTCGCACTCGTACTCGGTACGCGCCATATCACAGACCGTAATACGCTCGCCCGCCGCCATACGCAGCGCACGAGAGATATGTCTGGCATCGTCGCCGAGAATGGTTACAACGTCACCCTCAATTTGGCTACTTGTCACAAAAAAACGAGGCAAGGGATCGCCTCCTTTACAATGATTTGAGTATATTATACTCCAAAATAAACAATTTGTCAACCTCTTTTTTGGCGTTTTTTACCCCTTTGTTGACAAATATTCCAAATTGGAAAGTGAGCGTTTATGAAAAGAAACGGAAAAATCAAAGTTTTTTGGCACTATTTTTCCATTTATTGTTGACACTAAACTATTCTTATGATATAATATTTAACATCTATTTTGAAAGTGAGGTTTTCTGCTTTGAATTTCGAACTTCTTGCCCTCATTCTGTATTTCACAGCAATGATCGGCATCGGCATCTTCTTCTTCGTGAAGGAAAAAAGCATTTCTGATAAGGATTACTTCCTTGGCGGCCGTCAAATGGGCCCCTGGGTAACTGCAATGAGCGCACAGGCCTCGGATATGAGTGCCTGGCTGCTGATGGGACTTCCCGGCAGCATTCTTGCCTTCGGTCTTGGCCAGGCATGGATCGGTATCGGCCTTGCCGTTGGTACCATTGCCAACTGGATTCTGGTTGCGGGCCGTCTGCGCCGCTTCTCCGCCGCAGCGAACGACGCCATCACCCTTCCCCAGTATCTTTCCAACCGCTTTGCGACCAAGTCCCCTGTATTGCAGGTCATCTGCGCCATCGTGTTCCTGGTATGCTTCACTGTTTACGTGGCCTCCGCCTTCGTGGCAGGTGCAACGGTGATCACCGACCTGTTCCCGAACGTAAACCCCTCCCTGGCGCTTGCGATCTTCGCGCTGATCCTGATCGTCTACACCTTCCTTGGCGGCTATAAGGCCGTTTGCTGGACCGACTTCTTCCAGGGCCTTCTGATGCTGGGCGCAGTCCTGCTTCTCCCCCTGATCATGGTATTTATCCGCGACCTTAACCCCGAGCTTCTGAACACGACGGTTCCCAGCGTGAGCGGTGCCTCCTACTCCTTTGTAAGCAACCTGTTCAGCGCATCTGCAACCGATATCATCAACGGTCTTGCTTGGGGTCTTGGCTACTTCGGTATGCCCCACATTCTCGTGCGCTTCATGTCCATCAAGAAGCCCTCGATGGCAAAGAAATCCGCGATCGTGGCTTGCACCTGGGTGGTGCTTTCCCTTGGTGCCGTGATCGTGATCGCCCTGCTCGGCCGTATGACCGACATTGGTACCACCTTGTTGCAAGGTGACAACCAGAAGATGGTATTCATCGCGCTTGCGCGCAACATTTTCCCCGCTTTCATCGCAGGTATCCTGCTTTCCGCGATCATCGCCGCTTCGATGTCCACCGCAGACAGCCAGCTGCTGGTTGCCTCCTCCTCCTTCACCTCTGACGTTTACAAGCCCCTGATCCGCAAGAACGCCTCCGAAAAAGAGGTGCTGTGGGTTGGCCGTGGCGTGGTTATCCTGATCTCTATCGTTGCTTACTTCATCGCAAGCAGCAAGGGTGAGGGTGCGCAGGCCATCATGCAGCTTGTAGAAAACGCTTGGGCCGGCTTTGGCTCTGCCTTCGGCGCTGTTGTGGTTCTTTCCCTGTTCTGGCGCAGATTTACCTATAAGGGTGCTGTTGCAGGCGTTATCGCAGGCGGTCTTACCGACGTGCTTTGGCTCGTATTCGAGACCAACGGCATTTTCAAGACCGGTCTTTACGAGATGGTTCCCGGCGTGATCCTGAGCATCATCGCCGCTGTTACCGTTACCCTGCTTGACAAGGCGCCCTCCAAGGAGATCACCGACATTTACGACGCCGCAACCGCTCCCGGCGCATTTGAGGGCGAGGAATAATTCCGCAAATCCAAAAGAGGCCGTGATCTTCACGGCCTCTTTTTTACACAAAAAGCCGTGCGCAAAACGCGCACTTCTTTTTCGTTTTAGTTTTTCTTGACGACCAGCGCACACCAGCCATTATCCTCCAAGCGGCGGGCAATTTTAAGGTTGCTCGCTTCCAGGGCGGCAATAACCTCCTCGGCGCGCTCGGTAATGATACCGGACGCCAGCAAAATGGCGTCCTCCTTCATATAGCGTCCCACGTCGGGAGCCATACGAATGATGATATCAGCCACAATATTCGCGCAGATCAGGTCGTAGGGGCCGTCGGAAAGGTCTACCCCTTTGAGCAGATCGGAAACGGCGCAGGTAACGTTTTTCTCGCCGCTGTCGGCAACGTTCTCCTGTGCGACGCGCACAGCAACGGGATCGATATCGTAAGCACGGCAGCAAGCAGCGCCGAGCTTTGCGGCACAAATGGCCAGAATGCCGCTTCCGCAGCCCACGTCAGCCACCTTCATACCGGGCTTGACGCTTTCTTCCAGCAGCTCGATCACAAGGCGTGTGGTTTCATGCGTGCCCGTGCCGAATGCCATACCGGGATCCATCGTCACGATGATCTCGCCCTCCTTGGGCTCATATTCCTCCCACTTGGGTACGATCACCATCTTCTTGCCAATGTGCAAGGGCTTGTAATAGGCCTTCCAGGAATGTGCCCAGTCCTCCTCGTTGATGCCGATGACCTCAAATTTGCCCTCTACGCCGATCTCGGCAAGGCGCTCCTTGATGAAGGCCACCTCGTCGGTAAAGGGACGGTCTGCGGACAGGAATACCGACACAGAGCCAATGGTCTTATCGGCATTGAGAATGCTTTCGTCGATCAGATCACCGTAGCAGGTTTTCAGGTCGATATCGCTGTAATCCTCGATCATCAAATTATTGTTGACCATGCTCATCACGGCCACCAGCTCGTCCAGAGCGGTAAGCGGCACCGTGACCTTCAATTGCGTCCAGTCCTTGATTACCATATTTTAATCCTCACCATTCAGTTTTTCAAAAATGCGCTTGAAAAATCCGCTCTTTTTGCCGTAATTCTTCTCACGGCACTTCCCTGCAAAGGCGCGCACCTGATCCTTCTGCTCCTCGGAAAGCCCCTTGGGGATCTCCACGTTCACGCGGAAGATCAGATCGCCACGGCGGTTGTTGTTATTCACGTAAGGAATACCCTGTCCGCGCACGGTAAATTCCGTGCCGGGCTGAGTCCCCTCGGGAATGTTGTATTTCATCTTTTCTTTCAAGGTCGGGATCTCGATCTCCGCACCCAGAATGGCGTCGGTTACGGGCAGCGGCACCTCGCAATAGATATTGTAACCCTCGCGCTCGAAGATCGGGTGTGGCTTGACCATGATCTGAATAATCAGATCGCCGGCGCTACCACCGTTCTTGCCGTCGTTACCCTGACCGCGCAGCGCAATGCGCTCACCGTCGTCAATACCTGCGGGAACGGAAACCTCCAATTTCTTGTTGACGCGGATCAGCCCCGTGCCACGACAGTTCGGACAGGGATTTTTGATGATCTTGCCCTCTCCGCGGCAGGCGTCACACGCCGCTTCGCTTTGGAATTGCATACCGCCCATACGCTGGATCACGCGCATACGGCCACTACCGTGGCACTTAGAGCAGGTTTCAGCACTGCTTCCCTTCGCAGCACCGGAGCCCGAGCAATCGGGACAGCGGCAAATGCGGTTATAGCTGATCTCGCGCTTCACGCCGAACGCGGCCTCCTCAAAGGTCACGGAAATGCGTGCGCCGATATCGTCACCGCGCTGGGGGCCGTTGCGTCTGGCACCGCCACCGCCAAAGCCACCAAATCCGCCAAATCCACCGCCAAAGATGCTGCTGAAAATATCGCCGAAATCACCAAAGCCGCCAAATCCGCCGCCGGCACCTCCGCCGCCCGCTTCAAATGCGGCGTGGCCGAACTGGTCGTACTGCGCGCGCTTTTCACTGTCGGAAAGCACGGCATAGGCCTCGTTCACTTCCTTGAACTTCTGCTCCGCCTCTTTGTTGTCGGGGTTCATATCAGGGTGATATTTTTTGGCAAGCGAGCGATACGCCTTTTTTAAGGCTTGCTCGTCTGCGCTCTTATCTACGCCCAGAACCTCGTAATAATCTCTTTTTTCTGCCATGTATAAACTCCTATCGGCAAATGGGTGTTGCGCGTGGCGCAACACCCATTTTGTCGGGTCAATGATTACTTATCGCTCTTGTCCTCGAAATCAGCGTTGTAGAAGCCCTGACCGCCCTGGTCGCCGCCCATATCGGGGCCTGCGCCCTGTGCGCCGCCCTGCTGTGCGTAAAGCTTCTCGGAAAGGGCCATAAATGCCTTTTCCAGCGCCTCGCTGTCTGCCTTGATCGCAGCGGTGTCACCGGAAGCCACCGTGTTGCGCAGCTTCTCGATCGCCTCCTTCACGGGTGCCTTGTCGTCGTCGCTGACCTTGTCACCGATCTCGCCAAGCGTCTTCTCGCTCTGGAAGATCAGGGTTTCGGCGTGGTTCTTGGTGTCCACGGCCTCCTTCTGCTTCTTGTCCTCCTCAGCGAACTTCTCCGCCTCCTTCATGGCGCGGTCGATCTCCTCCTGGGACATGTTGGTGGAGGAGGTGATGGTGATGTGGGTCTCCTTGCCCGTGCCCTTATCCATAGCAGACACGTTTACGATGCCGTTGGCGTCGATATCAAAGGTAACCTCGATCTGAGGAATGCCGCGGCCTGCGGGAGGAATGCCGTCCAGTGCGAAGCGGCCAAGGGTGGTGTTGCCTGCGGCCATCTCGCGCTCGCCTTGCAGCACGTGAACCTCAACAGAGGTCTGGTTGTCTGCTGCGGTGGAGAACACCTGGCTCTTCTTTACGGGAATGGTGGTGTTGCGATCAATGATACGGGTGAATACGCCGCCAAGGGTCTCAATACCCAGGGACAGAGGAGTAACGTCAAGCAGAAGCAGGTCGGTCTTGTCGCCGCCCAGCACGCCGCCCTGAATAGCGGCACCCAGTGCTACGCCCTCGTCGGGGGTGATGCCCTTGAAGGGCTCCTTGCCCGTGAACTTCTTTACTGCCTCCTGCACGGCGGGAATACGGGTAGAGCCACCGACGAGAAGCACCTTCTCGATCTCGGAAACGCTCTTGCCTGCATCAGAGAGTGCCTTGCGGGTGGGCTCCATGCAACGGTCAACGAGGTCGGCCGTGATACGGTCGAACTCAGCGCGGGACAGATCTGCCTCAAAGTGAAGCGGGCCTGCGGCGGTTGCGGTGATGAAGGGGAGGTTGATGTTGGCGGTGGTCATGCCGGAAAGCTCGATCTTCGCCTTCTCTGCTGCGTCCTTCAATCTTTGAAGCACCATCTTATCGTTGCGAAGGTCAACGCCGTTCTCTTTCAGGAACTTGTCGGCCATCCAGTCGATGATGCGCTGGTCAAAGTCGTCGCCGCCGAGCTTGTTGTCGCCTGCGGTTGCAAGCACCTCAAACACACCGTCGGAAATTTCCAGAATAGATACGTCGAAGGTACCGCCGCCAAGGTCGAATACCATGATGGTCTGATCCTTGTCGTTCTCCTTGTCCATACCGTATGCAAGAGCTGCCGCGGTGGGCTCGTTGATGATACGCTTAACTTCAAGACCTGCGATCTTACCGGCGTCCTTGGTTGCCTGGCGCTGTGCATCCTTGAAGTATGCGGGAACAGTGATAACCGCCTCGGTTACGGGCTCGCCAAGGAATGCCTCAGCATCTGCCTTCAACTTCTGCAAAACCATTGCAGAGATCTCCTGAGGGGTGAAGTTCTTGCCGTCGATGGCTACCTTGTAATCGCTGCCCATGTGGCGCTTGATGGAGCTGACGGTGCGGTCGGGGTTGGTGATGCTCTGGCGCTTTGCTACCTGGCCCACCATACGCTCGCCGGTCTTGGAGAATGCTACGACAGAGGGGGTCGTACGCGCACCCTCGGGATTAGGAATGACCTTGGGCTCGCCGCCCTCATATACTGCTACACACGAGTTGGTCGTACCCAAGTCGATACCGATAATTTTTCCCATGATTGATTTCCTCCTGAAATATCTTTCAATAAATTATTTTCTTTGTTAGTTGGCCACCTTGACCATTGCGTAGCGCAGCACGCGCTCGCCACGGCAGTATCCCTTTTGCAGGACCTCTGCCACAACACCCTCGCCAAGGGTGTCGTCCTCCACGTGCATCACGGCGTTGTGAAGGTTGGGATCAAAGGGTTTTCCCTCTGCCTCGATCTCGGTAATACCCAGCTTTTCCAGCGTGGTGGTAAGACCTTTGAGCGTCAGCGCCACGCCCTGCTGCAAGCTGTCACCGTCCGCATACTTCACGGCACGTTCCAGATTGTCGAAGATCGGCAGCAGCGCGCAAAGCGCATCTGCGTAGGCATCGGCATAAACGCCCTCGCGTTCCTTAGCGGAGCGCTTGCGGAAGTTATCGTACTCTGCGGCAAGACGCAGATACTTGTCGTTGGCGGCAGCGATCTCGGCAGCGGCCTCCTCCAATTTCTTGGTCAGATCGTCGATCTGCGCTTCCAGCTTTCTCGTTTTCTTTTTGCTTTCCTTTTCGGGAACTTCCTGCTCGGCGGCGGGGGCCGCTTCCTCGGTAAGCTCCTCGTTCTTGATCTCTTCTGCCATGTTACTCTCCTTTATCCAAAAGCTTGGGTTCGTTCAACAAATTCGTAATATTGGCGCCCAGATTATCCAGCGTAGTCAGCACGCGGGCGTAATCCATACGCAAAGGGCCGATGACGCCGACAACGCCAACCGTGCGGTCGCCTCGCTTGATGGGCTTGAAGACCACGGTGGAATTGTTGATGACCTTTACCCCGCCCTCGGAGCCGATCACCACATTTACGCCGTCCCCTTCACTCTCACCCACAAGGTCAAGAATGTCCTCCTTGCGCTCCAATGCTCCCAACAGCTCGCCAAGACTTTCCTTATCGCTGAATTCGGGGTATTGCAAAAGCTTTTGCAGGCCGTTGACCATCAGCTCGCCGCTATCCAGATCGCTCAACACCTCGTAGACCGCTTTGATGACGGTATTGAGCAGCGCGGCGTCGCCTACGCGGCTTTCCATCTCCATCATAATGGGAAGCGTGATCTCGGCAAGGTTCACACCGGTTGCCAGATCGTTCAGCGCCGCCGTCAAGCGGGTGACAAGCGCCGCATCCAACTCGCTGTCCACGATGACGTTGCGGGTCTTTACCGCGCCGCCTGCCGTGACGATGATCAGAATGAAGCTGTGCGGATCGATCAGTGCGATCTCATACTTGCTGACCGTAACCGAATGGGCGCGGGGCTTGATGGCAAAGCCCGTGTAGTTGGTCAGCTCGGTCGCTACGCGGGAGGCCTTATCCAGAATGCTGTCAAGCTCGCCCATCTTGATCTTCATCATCTGATTGATCTGGGCGATATCCCTTGCGGTCATCGCGTAATCCTCCAAGAGCGTGTCCACATAGAAGCGGTAGCCCTGCTTACTGGGAACGCGCCCCGCAGAGGTGTGGGGCTGTTCAAGATATCCAAGCGTTTCCAGCTCGGCCATCTCGTTGCGAATGGTCGCAGAGGAGCAGGTCAGCTGTCTGCTTTCCATCAAGGATTTGGAGCCGACGGGCTCACCGTCCTGAATATGTGCCTCGACAATGGCCTTCAAGATCAGCTTTTTGCGTTCGCTAAGTCCTTGCTCGCGTGATGCCACGTTGCTCCCCCCTTTTTTAAGATTTGCATTAGCAGTTTAGCACTTAAAACGCAAGAGTGCTAAAACCACATTAAAAATATACCACCATTCTCCCCTTTTGTCAAGCGTTTTACGCAACTTTTTTGTTATTTTTTGCTTCCAAGTGCTAATTTTTCAGCTTTTTTTCTTCTGTGGCCCGCTTTTTTCGTCCCAACGCAAAAAAATTCCGTTTTTTCGCATTTTTCTTGCATTTTTCGCGCGCGCGTGTTACAATGAAAAAAGGAGTATTTGCGCAAAGGAGAATTCGCAAAATGAACGTCAACATTCTGGATTTCGGTGCCGTTGCGGACGGCAAAACGCTTTGCACAAGCGCCATTCAAGCCGCCATTGACGCCTGTGCCGCTACGGGTGGCAGAGTAACCGTTCCCGCCGGCACCTTTCTGATCGGCACCATCTGGCTGCGGGATAACGTTGAGCTTCACCTCTCTCACGCAAGCGTGCTGAAAGGAAGCGACGATCTGGACGATTACAATGCAGAGGACGCCTACGAGCAGAATTTTTCCAGCCGCCAGAACGAAAAATGGCTGGGCAAGCATCTGATCATCGCACACGAATGTGAAAACGTGGCCGTAACGGGTACAGGCACGCTGGACGGCAACGGAGATTTCTTTCTTTCCGATCCCAAGCCCTACTCCGCTTACGTTTGGAACGAGGGCTGTCGCGTGGCACGCGACGAGCAGCTGTGCCGCCCCGGGCAATTGCTTTGCTTTATTGAATGTAAGCACGTGCGCGTGGAAAATATCACCATCACCAATCAGCCCGCTTGGGGGTGCTTTTTGCACGGCTGCGAATACGTGCAGATCCGCGGTATGCGCACCTTCAATCCCCACTCCAACTTCAACAGCGACGGCATTGACGTGGATTGCTGCTCCTTTGTCACGATCTCGGACTGCCTCATTGACACGGGGGACGATTGCATCGCCATCCGCGCCGCAGACGCGCGCTTGAAAAGCAAGTCCCACCCCTGCGAGCATATTACCGTAACCAACTGTGTGCTTGGCTCTGCCTCCTGTACCTTCCGCCTTGGGGTGGGAACGGGCAAGATCCGCCACGTGCGCGTGAGCAATATTGCCATCACGCGCGGCGCTCCCGCCGTATGCCTGATGTCCTCCTATAACGGACACGGACACGTGGAGATCGAGGACGTGATCTTCTCGAACATCTCTGTCACGGGGTGTGCCAGACCGTTTGAGATCGTGGAGGGCAACGATGCTGCGATCAAGGATATTCTGCTGGAAAATTTCCGCGTAGAATGTTATGGATATTTCCATCTGCGCTCAGACTTTGCCACCAGCGTTTCCAACGTCACGCTGCGCAACTGGTGCGTCACGATGGTAGACGGCCCAAAGCCCCTTGTTCCACGCGATTTTGAGCGCCGCGGGGACGTGTGGTTCCGCGCCGAGCGAATCAACGGCCTGCACTTGGAGGATTTTGAGGTGCGCGATCCCAACGTCCTCCTGAAAACGTGGGAAAACGGCGCGTTTCGTCTGACCGACTGCCGCAATTCCCTATTTGAGCACGTAACGGTGAACGGCAAGCGCTATGAATAAAAGAAGAAAGCCCCAAGCGGGGCTTTCTTCTTTTATTCTGCGCTATCTTCGCACGGAATTTCTGCGGCAAGGATCCGCTTTTTCTCGCGGTAAGCAGCGGTGATCACCAGCTGAATACCCAGCGCCACGCCACCCATCATGCAGGCCGCGACAACAAGCGCCGAGGCGTAAGAGCCAAGCACGTCGTAGCAAATGTTCATAAACAAGCTACCCGCGGCAAATCCTGCCGTATTTACCGACACGATGATGCCAAGCATCTTGTTATAGGAGCGCTGACCAAACAGATCACTTGCAAAAATGGGAAGCATTACGGTTTCCAATGGGAGCGCCAGCGAGGAAAATACGCCGTATATCATCGCCAAGATCATACCCATCGTGGAATTGGTCACCATAGAAAGCGTCAGCATCACCGCAACGCCTGTAAGCGCGGAGATCGCCACCGTCACACGCAGACCGAAGCGGTCGTACAAAAAGCCGGAAAGGAATTTAAATCCGGCAAGAGAGAGCGAATGGCAGCTGACCACCGTGGCAACGTAAGTAGGGTCAAGCCCCACATCGCGCATGTGCGCGGCGGAAATACCTGCAATGCCGTTGAGCGTCAGGCCAAACATGAAAATGCACACCAGCGCGCCCCAGCAATACGATTTTTTCAAGACAACGTCGTTCCCCACGCCGATCCAGCTCTCGCCGCGGCGCTTTTTTGGGGTATTTTCGCCTTCTTCCTCTTCCCCCTCACGCGGCTCACGCACGAAAATAACAACAAGCGTGCCAACGCCAAGAAAGATCGCGGCAATCAGCAAATAAGCCAATTTATAGCCCGTTGCGCTGCTTTCGATAATGGGGGATACCACCTGTGCGGAGAGTGCGCCGCCAAGGCCGTTGGAGGCCAGTACAAAGCCCATGATCGTACCCTTATTGCGCTTACACCACTTGTTGACGATCACGCCGACCATCGTGGTGGTGGTGAAGGAAAAGCCCATACCAAGCAGCATACCGCCGATGTAAAACACGAAAATATTGGGTGCGAATGCGTAGCAGATCGCAGAGCCCGTCAAGGAAAGAAATCCGAAGCCAATCAGCTTTCTTGCGCCGAATTTTGCAATCAGCGCACCGAAAAAGATATTGACGATGGAGGTTGTGATGTAACGGAAGCTATCATTGATCGAAAACAGCGAGCGCTTGATGCCCAGCGCCTCGGTGATCGGCCCCAAAAACAAGGGCTTTGTCGAGCTGCCAAATCCAAGGCAGGTAAAAATCATCAAAAAGCATGCGCCTACCACGACCCATTTATAATTCAGTTTTCTTTTTTCTTCCACAAAGGATCATCTCTTTTCTTGCGTGTTCTGTTATTTTTTCAAAAACGGGGGCTTGAAGAACTGATACAGCCAGCACGGGATCATACCGTTGAAAAGCTTACGTTTTTTATCCGCGCGGCGGCCATAGATCTGCTCGAATTTTTCATGCGAGGTCAGCACGTAGATCTGCCAGGGGGAAAGATTTGCAAACTGCTTGCCGATGTCGCGGTAAAGCGCCTCGACCTCGCGCAGCTCCATCAATCTCTCGCCATAGGGCGGATTGCAAACGATCGTTCCCTTTCGCTCGGCGCTCGGCTTTTCAATTTTTCGCGCATCTGCACGGAAAAACTTGATGTACTCCGCCACGCCGGCGCGCTCGGCATTTTCCCGCGCGTATTGCAGCACCTTTTCGTCCACGTCAGAGCCGAAAATTTCGGGGTGTACGTCGCGGCGCACCAGGTCACACGCCTCCTCCTCTGCCTTTTTCCAGATGTCGTGATGCAGGCAGTCAAACTCCATCGCAGCGAACTTGCGACCAAGTCCCGGCGCGATATTGCGCAGGATCATCGCGTTTTCGATGACGATGGTGCCGGAGCCGCAAAAAGGATCCCAGAAAAGGATATCCTCGCGCGGTCTTGCCGTCAGCGCCAGCGCCGCACCCAGCGTTTCACGCAAGGGCGCCGCGCCCGCCGCAGGGCGGTAGCCGCGCTTATGGAGCGCTACGCCGCTGGTGTCGATCATCAGCGTAGCCACGTCCTTAAAAATGAAGAACTCGATCTGATATTTCGCGCCCTCCTCAGAGAACCATTTGATGCCGTAAGCGTCCGAAAGTCGCTCTACCACGGCCTTTTTCACGATACTCTGACAATCGGGGACGGAATACAGCTGCGAGCGCAGCGCGTGCCCCTTTACGGGGAAGGCGTCGTCAGGACCGATAAAATCCTCAAACGGCAACGCGCGCACGCCGTCAAAAAGCTCGGTGAAGCTACGCGCTTCGAACTGTCCCACGCGGATAAACACGCGCTCAGCCAGGCGCAAGCGCACGTTGGCGCGCGCGATGTCCTCTTCTGTTCCCTCAAAGGTCACGCGGCCGTCTATGGTTTCCAGGCGCTTGCAGCCAAGCGCGTCGATCTCCTCACCCAGCTGCTTTTCCAGGCCGAAAAGGCAAGTTGCTACCAGTATCATTTTTGATTTCTCCCCAACCATTTTTTCAGATATTGTCCCGTATAGGAGCCGGGCTCCTGTGCCACCTGCTCGGGCGTACCCGTTGCCACCACGGTACCACCGCCCTCGCCGCCCTCGGGGCCAAGGTCGATGATGTGGTCTGCGGTCTTGATAACGTCCAGATTATGCTCGATCACGATGACGGTGTTCCCCATTTCCACCAGGCGTTCCAGCATCACGATCAGCTTTGCCACGTCTGCGGTATGCAGGCCCGTAGTCGGCTCGTCCAGAATATATACGGTCTTGCCCGTGCTGCGCTTGGAAAGCTCGGTTGCCAGCTTGATGCGCTGTGCCTCGCCGCCCGAAAGCGTGGTGGAGGACTGACCGATCTGTATATAGCCAAGACCCACGTCCAGCATGGTTTGCAGCTTGCGCTTGATGGCAGGAATGCCGTCAAAGAAGTAAACGCCCTCCTCCACGGTCATTTGCAGCACGTCTGCGATGCTCTTTCCCTTGTAAAGCACGTCCAGCGTATCGCGGTTATAGCGCTTGCCCTTGCACACGTCACAGGTGACGTAAACATCGGGCAAAAAGTGCATTTCGATCTTCTTCACGCCGTCACCCTCGCACGCCTCGCAGCGACCGCCCTTTACGTTAAAGGAGAAGCGTCCACCCGTGTAGCCGCGCGCCTTTGCCTCGGGCGTTTTGGCGAAAAGATCGCGGATCTCATTGAAAAGTCCCGTATAAGTTGCGGGATTGGAGCGCGGTGTACGCCCGATGGGGCTTTGGTCAATGGCGATGACCTTGTCCAGATGCTCTGCGCCCTCGATGGCGTCGTGCGGTCCCGCAAAGGTGGCCGAACGGTTTAATTTATGCGCCAGATACGGATACAAAATACCGTTGATCAGCGAAGATTTACCGGAGCCCGACACACCCGTGATACAGGTAAGCACACCAAGCGGAATTTCCACATCCACACCTTTGAGGTTGTTTTGTCTTGCGCCTTTTACGCGCAGAAAATGACCGTTTCCTTCGCGACGCGTTTGGGGTACGGCAATCACCTCTCTGCCCGACAGATACGCGCCGGTCAGCGATTTTTCGCATGCCATGACCTCGGCAGGTGTGCCCGCCACCACGATCTCACCGCCGTGGATACCCGCACCGGGGCCCACGTCCACGATGAAATCGGCGGCCTCCATCGTTTCCTCGTCATGCTCGACCACCAGCACGCTGTTGCCAAGATCACGCAGACGTTGCAGCGTGCGGATCAGCTTGCCGTTGTCGCGCTGGTGCAAGCCAATGCTCGGCTCGTCCAGAATATACAGCACGCCCATGAGGGACGAGCCGATCTGCGTTGCCAGACGGATACGCTGCGCCTCACCGCCCGAAAGCGTACCCGCGCGGCGGGTAAGCGTCAGATAATCAAGACCAACGCTGACAAGAAAGCCAAGTCGGCTTTTGACCTCTTTGAGGATCTCGCGTGCGATCAGCGCCTCGCTTTCGGTAAGCGTCAATCCTTCCACAAAGGAAAGCGCGTCCTTCACGCACATATCACAGAATTCGTGGATATTCTTTCCTCCCACCGTTACGGCAAGAATGTTGGGAGAAAGGCGCTTGCCGCCACATACGGGACAGGGCGCATCCTCCACGAAATCGTCGTAATATTCCCCGATCACGTTCATCTTCATACGGCGCTCAATAATCGGCACAAGTCCCTCAAAGGTCGTGATCTGCTCCTTCACCGCGCCGTCAAAATAGCGCGTGATATGATATTTTTCCATGCCCGAGCCGTACAGCAGAATTTCGCGCTGCTCGGGGGTAAAATCGCACACGGGAGTGTTCAGATCAAAGCCGTATCGCTCGCCCACGGCCGCGAAAAGCGGGCCGTTCCAGCCATCGTCGGCGGCGAGAGATTTGAAGCCGTTTACGTTGATCGCACCGCCAGAAAGCGTCAGCGTTTCGTCGGGGATCAGCTTATATACCGCCACGCGGCGCATCGACCCAAGTCCCGCACAGTGCGGACACGCACCCTGCGGGTTATTGAAGGAGAACATACGCGGCTCTAATTCGCCAAAGGAAATGCCATGCTCCTCGCAGGCATAATTCTGCGAAAAGGCCAGCTCCTCGGGCGCTTCCTCCCCATCACGCGCCACAGGCGCGATCAAAAGATTGCCGTCCGCAAGGGAAAGCGCGGTTTCCACCGAGTCGCCAAGGCGCGCACGGATATCCCCACGGTTGATCAGGCGGTCAACCACCACCTCGACGGTGTGCTTCAAGTTTTTGTCTAATTTCAGCTCCTCGGAAAGCTCGTACAAGCTGCCATCAACGCGCACGCGGGAGAAACCGCTTTTACGCGCGTCGGCAAACACCTTTTCGTGCATACCCTTTTTGGCGCGCACTACGGGTGCAAGCACCATAAAGCGCGTTCCCTCGGGCATAGAAAGGATACGATCCACGATCTGATCCTTGGTCTGCTGGCGGATCTCCTTGCCGCAGACAGGACAGTGCGGCACGCCGATACGCGCGTACAAAAGACGCAGATAATCGTAAATTTCGGTTACTGTTCCCACCGTGGAACGGGGGTTCTTCGAGGTAGTCTTTTGATCAATGGATATCGCGGGCGAAAGCCCCTCGATGCTATCCAGATCCGGCTTGTCCAGCTGCCCCAAAAACATACGGGCGTAGGAGGAAAGCGACTCCACGAAGCGGCGGTGACCCTCCGCGTAGATGGTGTCAAACGCCAGCGACGACTTGCCCGAGCCGGAAAGTCCCGTCAGCACCACCAGCTTATCACGCGGAATGGTGACGTCAATATTCTTCAAATTATGGACGCGAACGCCCCTTAGCTTCAATTCATTTGCCATTCTTTTCTTCCTTTTCCTCGCGCAATTCCTTGATTTTATCGCGCAGATATGCGGCCTGCTCAAAGTCCAGGCGCCCCGCGGCCTCGCGCATCTCGGCGGAGAGCTGCTCGATCAGCTTTTCACGCGCCGTAGCGGAAAGCTTCTTCTTTCCCTTCCCCTTTGCGCCCGCATCGGAAAGCGAGCCGATCTCAATGATATCGCGCACGCTTTTGACGATGGTGGTGGGGGTGATGCCGTGTGCCTTGTTGTACGCATCCTGAATAGCGCGGCGGCGGTTGGTTTCCGAAATCGCGCGCTGCATCGAGCCCGTAACCGTATCGGCGTACATAATGACCTTGCCGCTTGCATTTCGCGCCGCGCGGCCGATCGTCTGAATGAGCGACGTTTCCGTGCGCAAAAAGCCCTCTTTATCGGCGTCAAGGATCGCCACCAGCGATACCTCGGGCAGGTCCAAGCCCTCACGAAGCAGGTTGATGCCCACCAGCACGTCAAATTTGCCAAGGCGCAGATCGCGAATGATCTCCATACGCTCGATCGTTTCCACGTTAAAGTGGATATACCGCACGCGCACGTCGTTTTCTTCCAGATAAGAGGTCAGATCCTCTGCCATTTGCTTGGTCAGCGTGGTGACAAGCACGCGCTCGCCCTTTTTCGCACGGAGGCGGATCTCGCCAAGCAGATCGTCAACCTGTCCCTCGATCGGGCGCACCTCCACCTCGGGATCAAGCAGGCCCGTGGGACGGATGATCTGTTCAACCACCTGCTCGGCATGCTCCTTTTCAAAGTCAGCGGGCGTAGCGCTCACCAGCACCGCCTGATTGATGCGTTCTTCAAACTCCTCAAAATAAAGCGGACGGTTATCGTATGCCGAGGGCAGACGGAAGCCGAAATCGATCAGATTTTTCTTTCTTGCCGTATCGCCGCCGCTCATGCCGCGCACCTGCGGCAGCATCACGTGCGACTCGTCCACGATCATCAGGTAATCCTTCGGGAAGAAGTCAAGCAGCGTGTAGGGCGTAGAGCCCGCAGGGCGGCCGGAAAGCACGCGGGAGTAGTTCTCAACGCCCGAGCAATAGCCTACCTCGCGCAGCATTTCCAGATCGTATTTCACGCGCTCCTCAATGCGCTGCGCCTCGATCAGCTTGTTCTCGCTTTGGAAGAAGGCAACGCGATCCAGCATTTCCCCGCCGATCTCAGCAAGGGCGGCCTCGCGCTTTTGCTGCGACACAGCGTAGTGCGTGGCAGGAAACAAGTAGAAATGGTGCAGGTCGCGCAGGATCTGCCCTGTCACGGTACGGAATTCGCACACGCGGTCGATCTCGTCACCAAAAAATTCCACACGAACCGCGGTATCGGCCTTGCCGCCCGTGGGATAGATATCCACGGTATCACCGCGTACGCGGAATTTGGTGCGCGTGAAATTGAGGTCGCTGCGCTCGTACTGGATAGCAACCAAACGGCGGATCAGCTCCTCGCGCGACATTTCCATGCCGGGACGCAGAGAAAGCATCAGATTTTTGTATTCCACGGGATCGCCGAGCGAATAGATGCAGGAAACGCTGGCCACGATAATCACGTCGCGGCGCTCCAAAAGCGCAGCCGTTGCGCTGTGGCGCAGGCGGTCGATCTCGTCATTGATCGAGGCATCCTTTTCGATATAGGTGTCCTTGCCGGGGATATACGCCTCGGGCTGGTAGTAATCGTAGTAGGAAACGAAAAATTCCACCGCCGCATCCGGGAAAAACTCGCGCATTTCCGAGCAAAGCTGGGCGGCCAGCGTCTTGTTCGGCTCCAAAATCAGCGTGGGACGGTTTTGGCGCGCGATGACGTTTGCCATTGTAAAGGTCTTGCCCGAGCCCGTTACGCCGAGCAGCGTTTGATAGCGCATTCCCGCGTCAAGGCCGCGGCAAAGCGCGTCGATCGCCTCGGGCTGATCGCCGGTGGGTGCAAATGCACTTTTTAATTTGAAAACGCCGTCCTGCATAGTTCCGTTCCCCTTTCCGTTGCTTTTTTCACACATATAGTATTAGTATATCATATTTTTTTATAAAAGTAAAGCAACAGATAAAAAAGCTTTGAAAAAAACAAAAAGCCGCATAAAGCGGCTTTCGGTTATCAAAAGGTGGGGTGGATAAAGAAATAACACACAAGTGCGGAAAGCGCGGAGCAGCACGCGCCAAGCAGGAACTCTCGCACGGTGTGGCGTTTCAGATAAACAGAGGCCCAAAAGGCGACGGCAAAGAAGACAGCGCCCGGAATAAGCGCGATCCAGCCCATAAAAAGACAAGGCAGAAACACCGAGCCGCAAAGCACGCAGCCGTGGCCACTGGCGTGCCAGGGGGTAAGCTTGTTCACCGCCGTCAGCACGAACACGGACACCAGATATATCACCGAAATATACAGTAAATTGGGGATCGCATCACGCAAAATACTGCAAACGACCGCCGCCGTATACCCCAAGGGAGAAAGAATAAAGGCCAATTTGCGCTGCATTCTCTGCCCTTTTGCCCGCCATGCGGGTACGATCCTTTGCAGCGGATACGCCAGGCACGGCACCACGGCAAGGCAGACAAGCGCCAGCCAAAAATCCAGTATTTGCGGGAAAACGTCCTCAAAAAACAACAATAGCAGCAGCTCCGCCGTAACGACGATAGGCGGCACGGTAATAAAGCGAACAATTTTGGCAATAGACTTCAACACATTCTGCTCCGTTCCCGAAAATCACACTTGCGGTTTTCGTTTTCTTCTTTTTGTGGTTTTAAATACTACATTTACGAGTTGTTGTTATCATACCATCAGTTATTGAACAAAATGTTGCCAAAATATGAATTGTTTGTGATTTTGGGTAAAAAAACACCGCGGTGATACACTCACCGCGGCGTTTCTTCAACTTTTTTTATTTTGGACGCCCGTTGTTCTTGACATCCTTGTTTTTTGGGATTAAAATATTAGTAGCGTGCAATCCGTAGTTGCCAATGATGTATCCAAGCCCCGTTACGATCACCGCAGGCAGGATAATGATGAAATACATCCACCAGATCGTGTTGAGCGAGGGCTCGCCCATCGACAGGATACCCTGGAACATGCCCTGCAAGATCATCGCGATAAGCTGACCGACAGCGGAAATCTGATTTTCTGCACCGACAAACACCTTGGTAAGCACCATCAGCGCCGCGATCAGGTTCAGCGCATTGGCACAGATCGAAAGCACAAAGCCGCGCCAAAGACCGCGCGAGGTATGTCTGGAGGTTGCGGTGATGCCGTCCTTGGCACCGACCTCCCAGATAATGGCGTACTCTAAAAACAGATAAAAGATCACAGAGCCGATGCTGGTGATCAGCAAAAGAGTGTCGTTCCCTGCATAGCTGCTGGCAAAAGCCAGACCGATGCCAAAAAGCGAGATCGCAAACTGATTTAAAAACAGCTTGACGATGATGTAAGAATATTTTTTAAAAAAAGCCATCTTTTTCTCCTATGCGAATTTCTTAACGCTATTATAACGGATTTCCGATCCAAAAGCAACCGATATGGAACATTGTTTACATTTTATCTACGAAAAAAACACGGGTTTTGCCCGAGAAAGGAGCCACCATGAGCCGTCAATATGCCGTTGATCTTGCCGAAATGCCGCTTGCTGTGCAGGATTTTGCCGCCTATAAGGTGGGAATTCAGAACTGCTCGCCCAAAACGGTTTCGGAATATCTTTTGGATCTGCGCACCTTTTTGCGCTTTATCGTGGCCAATCGCGAGCGGATCGATCCCGAAAGCCCGGAATTTGAAAAAATTGATATTTCCCGCCTGGATCTTCCCTTTATCGGCTCGATCCGCACCACCGAGATCTACGCCTTTTTGCAATATTCCGGCACGGTGCGCAAAAATCTGTGGGCAGCCAAGGCGCGCAAGCTGGTAGCTGTGCGCATGCTTTACCGCTATCTGGTCAACAAAACGCACCAGTTAGAGGTCAATCCCGCCGCCGATATCGAAGCCCCCAAGCCCCGCCGCACGTTGCCCAAATATCTCACCCTGCAAGAGTCGCTCAATCTGCTGGAATGTATCCGCGAGGACAAGGACTCCAAAAACGTGGTGCGTGATTATGCCATTGTGACCCTGTTTCTCAACTGCGGCATGCGTGTTTCCGAGCTTGTCGGCATCGATCTGAACGACATTGCCCGCGATCTTACCACTCTGCGCGTAACGGGCAAGGGCGCGAAGGAGCGCATGATCTACTTAAATGAAGCGTGTCAAACGGCGCTTTCCGAATATCTTTCGCTCCGCCTTGCCGAAAACGGCGGCCCTGCCGCAAGAGAAAAGGCCTTGTTTTTGAGCAGCCGCGACCAGCGCATCAGCGTCAAGACCGTACAATGGATGGTCTATAAATATCTGGAAATAGCAGGTCTTGGCGACCGCAAGCTCTCGGTGCACAAGCTGCGCCACACCGCCGCCACACTGATGTATCAACAGGGAGGCGTGGACGTGCGCGTGTTGAAGGATATCCTCGGTCACGAGCAGCTCAACACCACGCAAATCTACACCCACGTCAGCAGCAGCGACATGGAGGAGGCCATGGCGCATAACCCGCTGGCAAAGGTGACGCGCAAAGACAAAAAATAAGAAAAACGACCCGTTTGGGGTCGTTTTTCTTATTTTACGCGCAATTTGGCGATCTTATCCTTATCCGGCGTAACGATCGCACTCCAATTGGTATGGTAAATCACGAAGCCGGGCTTCCCGCCGGGGGCCTTTTTCAGCTGGCGCACGGTGGTGTAATCCACCTCGGTCATCGGTGCGCCCTCGGCCGCGGAAAAGAGTGCCGCGATCGACGCCGCCTCGGTGAAATCCTCTGCCGGCGGCTCCTCCTTGCCCTCCAAAAGCATCACGACGTGTGAACCGGGCAAATTCTTAACATGGAACCAAAAGTCACCCCGTTCAGCCACTTTATGCGTAATATACTCATTTTGCAGGTTGTTTTTGCCACACAGAACGCGGTATCCGTTGCTGGTGCGGTATTCCGCATAGCCGGGTACGCCCTGCTTGCGCGAGCCCATCTGCTTTTGCTTGCCACGCGAGGCGTAGCCCGCGCGTTGCATCTCCTCGCGGATCTCCAAAAGGTCTGCGGGGCTTTCCGCGGTATTCAGCGCGGTCTGCACACTGTCCAGATACGAAAGCTCCGCCTCGCCCTGCGCGATCTGCTTGGTCAGCTCGATCTTGGCGGTCTTGCTCTTATTATATTTTTTGAAGTAGCGCTGCGCATTGGCGGCGGGCGTCAGACGGCTGTCAAGCTCTACCTCGACCTCGCCAAAGCTGCCGTCCTCACGATAATCGCTGTAATCGATCAGCTTGGCGCGTGTCATTCCGCGCTCCAAAGCGTAGCAATTTGCGGTGATCAGATCTCCTGCGCGCTTGTACTCCGCGCCCTTTTCGCACGCGGCAAGCTCGGCGCGTTGCAGCTCCAATTTGTGCAAAATACGGTTGCGCGCATTGGTCAAAAGACGCAACACGTCAGAGGCACGCTGCTTGACGCGCGCTTCCTTATCTCTGCCCCCAAACCACTCGTCCAACAGGGCCGAGGGGCTTTCAAAGGGCTTGGTTCTTTCGTACTGTGCAAGTGGCAAAAATGCATACTCAATGGGCTTGTTTTCCGCATTTAGTGCCAAAACGGGTGCAAAATCGGCGTTTTTTATACAATCCATCACCCGAGAGAAGGAGCGCCACAGCGCGCCTTTTTCCAGCTCACAAAGAGCCGTTCTGTGCGTGGAAACCGCAAAGGCGATCTCGCGTGCCACCGTCGCGGAAAGTCCCAAAAAGGTGGCGGTCAGCCACTTATCGGCAGGCAGATCCGCACCCTTTTGCACCTGTGCGTAAAACGCGTCCTCGCTGATATCCAGCGGGTTGATCTTGTCCTGCGCGGGAGGCATTTCGTAGCGCATGCCGGGCAGCATCTGGCGCTTGGAGCTGGTGGTGAAATCCACGGGGCGCAGCACGGCCATCACCTTTTCTTCCCCATCGGTAAAGATCAGGTTGCTGTACTTGCCCATCACCTCGATCACAAGGCGACGCGTGCAAAGATATCCCATATCGTCGCGCGTTTCAAATTCCAGCACCAACACGCGCTCAAAGCCGATCTGCGTGACGGAAAGCAGCTTTGCACCCGAGAGATGCTTGCGCAAAAGCACACAGAACTGCGGTGGATTTTGCGGATTTTCGTAGGGCGTTTGCGTAAATCCCACGCGCGGATTGGAGGAACCCGCATTGATCAGCAATCTCCCGCCCCCCTCAAAGGTGCGCATTTGCAGGATCACGGTATCCTTTTCGGGCTGATAGACCTTTTCCACGCGCCCGCCGAGTGCTATTTTCTTGATCTCTGCTGCAATAGCGGCCAAAAAGCCGGCGTCAAAAGCCATATCGTTGCTCCCTTCTCAAAATCAAATCAAAGGGGCGCAAAGCGCCCCTTTTGCGGTATTATCAGCCAAACATGACCTGATCTACGTTATCGAGCGAGTCGAACACGTAATCGGGTTTATCTGCCTCCGCTGCGGCGTCCACGTCCTCGGGCGTGGTTTCACCGGAAAGCACAAGAACAGCGGTTACGCCGTGGCGCTTGCCTACGGCAATGTCGGTGTAAAGACGGTCGCCGAAGATGCACATCTCGCTGCAATCAAGGCCGGTGGCCTCGCAGATCATCTCAATGGTTTCCTTATAGGGCTTGCCAAAGTAGGTAGGAACCTTACCGGTGGAAGCCGTTACGAACGCTGCGATCGCACCGCTGTCCGGAATGAAGCCGGTTTCGGTGGGGCAGTTGAAATCGGGGTGGGTGGAGAGGTACTCTGCACCGTTACGTACCAGACGGCAAGCGTTGTCCATCTTCTCGTAGGTCAGAGTGGTATCAAAGCTGGTCACGACGATATCGGCGCTGTCCTCCTTGCCCGTAAGCATCGGAATGCCGTTCTCGCGGAAGTTCTCAACAAGCTCGTCGGTGCCGACAAGGTAAACGCTCTTGCCTGCTCTGTGGCGCTTCAAGAACTCGATGGTCACGTCACCGGAGGTCATGATCTCCTCTTTTGTGGGGGAGAAGCCGAGCTTGGTCAGCTTGTTTACGTAGAAATCAGTGGTGTGGGAGGCGTTGTTGGTGAAAAACAGCACCTTTTTGCCTGCGGCGCGCAGGTTATTGATGAAGCGGATAGCAAACGGAAATACCTGATAGCCCAGGTAAATGGTGCCGTCCATATCAAAGATATACAGCTTCTTGTCGGAAAGTGCAGCGGTGTTAGGATTTTGGAAATTCATAAAAAGTCCCTCACTTTTTGTATTTTACCATATAAGTATAACATACTATTGATTTTTTTGCAAGGTTGTAGTATAATAAAATAAAGTTTTTTTCACTTTGGAGGAAAATGCCATGGCAAAAACCGTTTTGGGCATCGACGTAGGCGGCAGCACCACCAAGATCGTGGGCTTTCGCGAGGAGAACGGCAAGCAGGTGCTGATCGCACCGCAACGCGTGCGCGCCACCGATCCCCTGACCTCTATTTACGGTGCTTTCGGCAAGTTTACAATGCAAAACGGGCTTGCTCTTTCGGATATTGAGCGCGTGATGATGACCGGCGCCGGCTCCGCCTTTGCGGACAAGCCCCTTTACGAGGGCCTTGATTGCCGCACCGTTCCCGAATTCACCAGCGTGGGACTTGGCGGACTTTATCTTTCCGGCCTTGACGAGGCCATCGTGGTCAGTATGGGCACGGGTACGGCTTTGGTACACGCCAAGAAAACGGAAGACGGCACCAAGATCAACTACCTCGGCGGCACGGGCGTGGGCGGCGGCACGATGATCGGCCTTTCCCGCAAGATGATCGGCGTGGACACCGTGGAGCATATCGAGCAGCTCTGCGAGGGCGGCGATCTTTCCAACATCGACCTGCGCATCAGCGATATTTCCACCAACGACGCCTATAAGGAAATGGCGTACGATATGACCGCCTCCAACTTCGGCAAGGTCAGCGATCTTGCCACCAAGAACGATATCGCGCTCGGCATTACCAACATGGTGGGCGAAACCGTCGGCATGCTTTGCGTATTCGCAGCCAGAAGCCACGGGCTTGACCGCGTAGTGCTGACGGGCAATCTGACCACGCTTCCCTCCATTCGTCGCACGTTTGAAACGATGGAAAAGCTGTTTGGCATCAAGTTTATCATTCCCGAAAATGCAGAGTACGGCACCGTGATCGGCGCGGCGCTGTGCAAGGCATAACAAAATAAAGCAACGGGGGGGTGGCCGAGGTCACACCGCCGTATTTTTTGTTATTACCAGTTGTGCGTTGCCTTATAGATACAGGCCGCAACGTTCGGAATATCCGCGCTGGCATAGCAGGCAAGCGCCACCTTTTCCACTTTGCCCTGGCTTCTGTACGCCGTAAGATCGATCGTGTAGGGATTTTCGAAATCGGGCAGACCGTTCGCACCGAATTCCAGCGTCACGTCAACGCCGCGTGCCTGTTGGTTTGCTCCGCCGCCGTCACCGCCGGCAACGATCATATATTTCGTCCAGGGGTTTTCGTGCATCAAGCGATAATCCGCGCCGTAATTATACCCGCCATTTTTATTGCTTGCGCTTACATAGGAACGGAAGGAATTGACGTTATGCGCGAACCAGACCACGGACGCCTTCACGCAGTCGTAGAAATCAGTTTCGCAGCCCACGTTGCCGTGATGCGCGACCTGCACCATGTCGGATACCATATATTCTCCGTACATCGCGCACAGATAGCGGCTTTGCTGTCTGTTCGCATCACCCGTCCAGATCATCGTATAAGGAGCGCCCACGTTGGTCGCGGCACCGTCCTTGACACCGTCTGCGGTTGCCTGCACGGTAAAGCGAAGAACGGTAGAGGTATCGTTCTGGTTCTTAATGCGCTCGGGGGCGAGATCCTCGTAGGTGGTCAGCACCTCCATTTCCAGGTTTGCGAAATAGTACTTCTCGCCCGTATGCACCTTCAAGAAGGTGAAGCCGTACTGCGCGGCAAGATCCTGACTGTTGCTCATTCTGTTGATGTCGGAATCCGCCACAAAATGCACGGCAGACGAAGAGGGATAGTTACCGATCAGGTAATCCATTTCCCAGGTCTTGTTGTTATGATAGACGCTCCAAAAGCTGGTGGCGGCACCGTAATGGTCACCGTGCGAGTGGGTAACCACCCACGCCGCGATGCGGATACGCTTGCCGTCCTTATTTTCCGGCTTTTCACCAAAGATCATCTCATAGCGTGCGTTCAAAATGTTCCAGATCTTTTCCGCGGTCGACCAGCTCTCACCGGCGATCTGCATGGTGCCGGACGCGCCGCCGTCAAACACGACAAAGCTGCCGTCCTCCAACGTGATGATGTAGCACATGCCGACCAAATTGCCGATCAGCTCCACCGCAGTAACTGCCGTATCGGTCACCTTCTTATAGTTGGTGGGCTTGGTCAGCACAGAGGCGTCCGGAACAGTCACCTTATCGGTAGAGGCGGATACCACGCGGATCAGCGGATCGTAGGAATGGTCAAATTCCTCCTCGTGCGCAAACGCGTTGTAGGTCACGTAAAGCATGATCTTTTCACTCTCGTTCACCAGTGTGGCAAACAGACTATCCTCGATCTCGTTTTCCGTGATCACGCTGTAACCGTTCGTCTTCAAATCAGCCAGATATGCGCGGTACGCATCAGCGCTCACGCCCTCGCCCTTATAGACGTATTGCAGCGTATCCTCTGCGGTATCCATCGTGTGATACAGCGTAAGCCCCTCGGGCTTAGGGAAGTCGGTCACGAAATCCCCATCGGATCTGCCCTTGCAGACAAATCCCTCCGGGAAAGCAATGGTGACATTCCCCTTTTTATCGGTTTTCGTCGCCATTTTCAAAAGGTCGGAAAGCATGCTGTTTGCGGTAAACATCTGGGCGTCGTTCCACGCGCAAAGCGCCATTTGGCCGTCCTTTACGAAAAAGCCGTATTCATAAACGCTAAGTTCTTCAAAGCAAGCCGCAGAAACGGGGCGATTGGTATAACCAAGCAACATTTCCGTGCCGGTCGCGTCCTCTTTATCATTCTTTACGAAAATGTCCTTGCGCTTCAAGCCCAGGGTATCCTGCACATACTTAGATGCCTCCGCAGCGGCTACGACAGGCGCATCGCGCATATCGATGCTGGCATAAACGCCCATCAGCTCCTTCACGGGATGAGAGGTATCCTCATAACAATCCGCGCCGTATACAAAGGGAGCGGCACCCGTTTGGGTGGAGGCCAGTGTCACCATCACAAGCTTGTTTGCGCTTGCCTTCTCGGGGATATTCAGCACAGTGCCACCCTCGTGCTCTGCCAGATAATTATCGACAAAATACTGCACGGCATAAAGGGTAAGAAGATCGTCGCTACCCACGATCACGATGCGGTTTTCGCTGACCTGAATGGCAAAGCCGTCACCGCTGATAGATTTCTTCGCCTTTTTGCTTTCCTCGTAGCCCGTGTCGCCGATCAGAATGGCGGGAGTATCCTCTGCCAGCTCAGACTTGCCAACGACCTTCACGGAATAGCTCCTGCCGGTGGCATTCTTCAACAGCGTAGAAAAGCCGGTGATCGTCTTTTTGTAAACGGCAACGTCTTGCGTGGTTCCTGCATAGTGCAGCTCCCAGCCCTTGATGTCAACCTCCACCGTTTTCTTGGAAACGGTGATCTCTCCTGCCTTGCCGCCGCAGGACGCAAAAAGCGTAGCCAAGGACAACAGCATTACAAGGGCAAGAGCAAAGCTTAATGCTCTTTTTTTCATGGTATATTCCCCTTTCGGATCATACTATTACTTATCTATTATAACATTTAATGCACTATTTCGCAAGGACGAGCAAGCCCCCTCGCCCCACTTTCTTCCTTTTGCACAAAGCGCATGCGATCTTTTTCGTTTATTCTGCCGATATCTGGCTTTATTTCTTTCAAAAAATCCTGTTTTTTTAATTTTTATTTCAAAAAATAAGAGATATCGCCTTGACATAAAAATGACACGATGATATAATTATAATGTTATTTTATATTCTTTGAAAGGTGAACCACTATGAAATGGACCTCTCTTAACGAACTGCGCGAAAAATACCTGGCTTTCTTTGAATCCAAGGGTCACCTGCGCCTTCCCTCCTACCCGCTTGTACCGATCAACGACAAGTCGCTTTTGCTGATCAACTCGGGTATGGCACCGATGAAAAAATTCTTCACGGGTGAGGAGATCCCTCCCCGCAACCGCGTTACCACCTGCCAGAAGTGTATCCGTACGCCCGACCTTGAACGCGTCGGTCACACGGCACGCCACGGCACCTTCTTTGAGATGCTGGGCAATTTCTCCTTCGGCGATTATTTCAAGAACGAGGCAATTCCGTGGGCTTGGGAATTCCTGACCGAAACGTTGGAGATCCCCGGCGAGCTGCTTTGGCCCTCCGTTTACGAGCAGGATGACGAGGCATTCGAGCTTTGGAACAAGGTAATCGGCGTACCCGCCGAGCGCATCACCAAGCTTGGCAAGGCCGACAACTTCTGGGAGCACGGCACCGGCCCCTGCGGCCCTTGCTCCGAGATCTACTTTGACCGCGGCATCAAATACGGCTGTGGCTCTCCCGACTGCCGTCCTGGCTGCGACTGTGACCGCTTTATGGGGATCTGGAACAACGTATTCTCTCAGTTCAACAACGACGGCAACGGAAATTACACCGAGCTTTCGCAGAAGAACATTGACACGGGCATGGGCTTGGAGCGTCTGGCTTGCGTTATGCAGGGCGTTGATAACATGTTCGAGGTCGATACCATTCGCAAGATCCTGGACACCGTGTGCAAGATCGCAGGCAAGACCTACGGCGCAAACAAGGACAACGACGTTTCTATCCGCGTTTGCACCGACCACATCAAGAGCTCGATGTTCATGATCGCAGACGGCGTCATTCCCTCCAACGAGGGACGTGGCTACGTGCTTCGCCGCATTATCCGCCGCGCCTGCCGCCACGGCAAGCTGCTTGGCATTGACCGCCCCTTCCTCACCGAGCTTTGCGTTGTTGCGATCGGCGAGAACAAGGGTGCTTACCCCGAGCTTAGCGCAAAGCAGGATTATATCCTGAAAGTCATTTCGATGGAGGAGGCGCGCTTTGACGCCACCATCGACGCAGGTCTTTCCATTCTCTCCTCTCTCATTGAAGACGCCAAGAAGGCAGGCAAGACCGCCATTTCCGGCGATGACGCCTTCAAGCTTTACGACACCTTTGGCTTCCCGCTTGATCTCACCCGCGAGATCCTGGAAGAAAACTCACTCTCTCTTGACGAGGAAACCTTCAAGAAGCTGATGGGCGAGCAGCGCGAGCGCGCACGCGCCGCACGCGGCAACATCAGCGGCTGGGACAACGCCACCAAGAACCTGCTCGGCGAGCTTCCCCAGACCTCCTTCCGCGGCTACGACAGCTACCGCACCGACAGCGCAAGAGTGCTTGCTATCATCGTTGAGGACGAAAACGGCGCACGCAGCGTGCCCGAGATCTCCGAGGGTGATTGCACCATCGTGCTCCACAAAACCGTATTCTACGGCGAGGGCGGCGGCCAGGTCGGCGATCAGGGTACACTTTACGCCGATGATCTGATGATCAACGTTCGTGACACCAAGAAGACTGACGGCGTATACCTCCATCTGTGCTCTATCGTGGACGGCACCGTTCGCGTGGGTGACAAGGTGTTCGCACGCGTCAACGACGGTCGCCGCGACGCCATTGCTCGCAACCACTCCGCAGCACATCTGTTGCAGGCAGCACTTCGTGCTGTGCTTGGCACGCACGTTGAGCAGGCCGGCTCTCTTGTCGATGCTGACAAGTGCCGCTTCGACTTCACGCACTTCGCGGCTCTTACCGCAGAGGAGCTGAACAAGGTTGAGCTGCTTGTCAACGCCCATATCTTCGCAGGTCTGCCCATCACCATGACGGAAATGCCCATCGAGGAGGCAAAGCGCCTTGGCGCTATGGCTTTGTTCGGTGAAAAGTACGGCGACACCGTGCGCGTAGTCCGCATGGGTAACTTCTCTACCGAGCTTTGCGGCGGTACGCACATCAACAACACCGCCCGCATCGGTCTTTTCAAGATCCTTTCCGAGTCCTCCGTAGCCGCAGGTGTACGCCGTATCGAGGCATGCACCGGTCTTGGCGTGCTGCGCCTGCTGGACAGCAAGGACAAGCTTCTTGTCGACACCGCAGACGCCCTGAAAGCACAGAACGTGATCGACGTAGCCAAGCGCGCCGCACAGCTGCAGGACGAATTGAAGGCAATGCACCGCGAGTTGGATTCTCTCAACGCCAAGCTGGCCGGCTCTAAGAAGGACGAGCTTCTGCAAGGCGCCGTTGCTGTTGGCAGCATCAAGCTTGCTACTGCCCGCTTCGACGGCATGGAGCAGGACGTTGCCCGCTCTCTTGCTGACGAGGTCAAGGCAAGCGCCGCCGACACCGTTGCCGTGATCGCCACCGTAAACGGTGCGGATATCAAATTCCTGGCCGTTGCAGGCAAGGACGCCGTAGCCGCAGGCCCACACGCCGGTAAGTTGGGGGGAGCTGTTGCTGCCGTAACCGGCGGTAAAGGGGGCGGACGCCCCGACAACGCCATGGCAGGCGGTCGTGAAGCCGACAAGGTGGACGCCGCACTGGCAAGCGCTGCCGAGCTTCTTGCAGCACAACTGAAATAATTCCCTTTTGCGCCCCGCCAATCGGCGGGGCGCGTTCTTCTTTTCCTACAACATAAAAAAGCGACCGCCGCAGCGGTCGCTTTTCTTCATTTCATTATTTGGAACGGAACAAGCTCATGATCTGGTCAAAATCGTTCAGATCAAGCTTTTCCTGCGCAGGTGCTGCGGGAGCAGCGGGAGCGACAGGAGCCGCGGGCTGAGGCGCAACCTCAGGAGCAGCAGGTGCCTGCTGTGCGGCAGGGGCCTGTTGTGCGGCAGGGGCTACGGGAACAGCGGGTGCAACGACCTCAGCAGGTGCCACGGGGGGCACAACGGCAGGAGCCGCAGGAGCTACGGGAGCGCTGAAAGTATCCAGCTCGATCTGAGGAGCGGCAGCTACCTGCTCGCCGTTGTTTTCAAAGCCGGTGGCAATAATAGTCACGCGCATTTCGTCATCCAGCGTATCGTCAAACACCAAGCCCCAGATGACGTTGGCATCGGGATGAGCGGCCTCGGAGATCATAGAGGAAGCAAGATCCACGTCTTCCAGTCCCACGTCGTGGGAGGCGGTAATGCTGATCAGAATACCGCGCGCACCGTGGATAGAGGTTTCAAGCAGAGGGCTGGAAATGGCGGCCTTGGCAGCCATGATAGCTTTTTCGGGACCGGTCGCGCCGCCCACACCCATGTGTGCGTAGCCGGCGTTCTTCATCACGGAGGTGACGTCAGCAAAGTCCAGGTTGATAAAGCCGGGAACGTTGATCAGCTCGGAAATGCTCTGCACACCACGACGCAGAACATCGTCTGCGATCTCAAAGGCGTTGCCAAGCGTGATGCGGGTGTCGGACACCTGCTTCAATTTTTCGTTGGGAATGACGACGAGAGAGTCAACGTACTGACGAAGCTCTTTGATACCGCGCTCGGCCTGCTCCATACGGCGCTTGCCCTCAAAGGCAAAGGGCTTGGTCACGATACCGATGGTTAGAATACCCATCTCGTGTGCCACGCGTGCCACGATGGGAGCTGCGCCCGTACCGGTGCCGCCGCCCATGCCTGCGGTCACGAATACCATGTCCGCACCGGAAAGTGCCTTCTTGATCTCCTCGATAGACTCCTCTGCTGCGCGAGCGCCCACGTCGGGATTTGCACCTGCGCCGAAGCCACGGGTGATCTTTTCACCAATGACCATCTGCAAGGGCGCCTCAGACTTGCGAAGCGCCTGACGGTCGGTATTAACGGTGATGAACTCCACGCCGCGGATATTGGCGGCGATCATACGGTTGACAGCGTTGTTTCCGCCGCCGCCCACACCGATCACTCGGATCACTACGCCGCTTTCAAAATTATTATCAGTTTCAAAGGTCATTGTTTTTCCTCCTGTTTTAGGACACGCAGTAGACTACCGCATTATAAAATACTTACATATATTTTAATATAAAACAGCGAGAAAAGCAAGACGTTTTACAAATATTTTTGTAAAAAAACGTTCGACAGAAAAAAAGCGGCTCATTCGCCGCTTTTTTTGCGCTTTGTCAGCGCCAAAATATCCTGCCAGATCGCCTCGTTTGCATGCGGACAATGAAAGGCGCGGATCGCGCGCGACATTTCCTCTAAGCGCCCCGTGTCATCTAACAGTGCAGGAACAAGTGTGGAAAGTGCGGCAATATTTTTCTCCTCCAACAGCACGGCCGCCCCCTTGTCGGCAAGCGCCTTGGCATTTTCGTACTGATGGTTCCCTGTTACATTGGGAGATGGGATCAGCACGGCGGGCTTTCCCAGCGCGGCAAGCTCACTCACGCTCATCGCTCCCGCACGGCAGATGACCAGATCCGCCGCAGACAGATAGCGGGGCATCTGCGTAATAAACGGTGTCAAGGCAAGATGCTTGCAATCCTGCAAGCCGCGCAAGGCGAGCGAAGCTTGCATCTTGGGAAATTCCCGCTGCCCCGTAGCGTGTAAATGAAAAATATCCCGTCGCTCCCGCTCGCTCTCCATCAGATCAAGCACCGCTTGGTTTACCGCGGTCGCGCCAAGACTGCCGCCGAAGGAAAGCAGAAATTTTTCCCTGCCCCGTGGCAGCTCTGCGGGGATCGGCGTCGCATATCCGCGCGGCAAGGGATTTCCCACCACAAGGACACTTGCCGCCCCGGAAAGGCGCGCTCCTGCACTTTCAAAATTCAGCCACACGCGATCCAATCGCCCCGCCAGCATTCGCACGGCAAGCCCGGGCGCGGCATTGGATTCGTGCACTGCGGCGGGAATAGCAAGCCCTACGGCAGCACGCAGGGTAGGATAACACGCATACCCGCCCGTGCCGATCACGATATCGGGGCGAAAATCCAAAAGAAGCGCGCGCGCCTCCTTTATCGCCCTCCCCGCCTGAAAAAGCGCCTTGAAATTTGACAGTGTAAGTCTGCGGGAAAGCCCCTGCACGCAAAGCGTGCGAATGTCGTATCCCGCAGCGCTGACAAGCTCACGCTCCATTCCCCTTTCACCGCCAACGAACAGGATCTCTGCGCGCGGTGCATTTTGCTTTATGATATCCGCAATGGCAAGCGCGGGCGTAATATGTCCGCCTGTGCCGCCGCAAGTGATGATCACCCTCATTTTAACGCCTGTGCGTGCTGTAACGCGAAATCGACAGCACGATCCCCATTTCAAAAATTTGTATCGCAAGAAAAGTTCCGCCCGAGCTGAAAAACGGCAAGGAAACGCCTGTATTCGGCATGGAATTCGTCACGACCGCCACATTCAAAAGCGTTTGCAGCGCCAGCTTCAAGGAAATGCCGTATACACAAAGCGCGCTGAAACGGTCCGGTGCATGCGCAGCGATGCGAAATCCGCGCCGCACAAGGCATAAGAACAAAAGAAGCAACAAAGCCGCCCCCACAAAGCCAAGCTCCTCGCAGATCACGGTAAAGATAAAGTCATTCTGCGGCTGCGACACGTAACCGTGCTTTTGCCGTCCGTTTCCAAGCCCCACACCAAAAAGCCCGCCGGAGCCGATCGCATACAGCCCCTGCAAGGTCTGCCAGGCGGATCCCAAGGGATCCACCTGTTCCAGATGTAACCAGGTATCCACACGCAGCTGCGCGTAGGAGGACACGAGGATCAAAACAGCACCCGCGGCCACCACCGCTCCCGCCATGCACAAAAGATAGCGCAGGCGCGTGCCGCCAAGCAGCATCATTCCCACGCCCAGCATTCCGATGATCATCAGCCCCGAGATATGCTTCTCTGCCGCCACCAGCACGCCGATCAGAGCGATCCAGCCGGCAGGCGCCAACACGCCGTAGCGAAAGGCCCCTGCGTGCGCTCTTGGGGTAAGGATACTTTTTTCGTGCTTGCTCATAGATAGCGCCAGCATTAAGATCAGCGCGGTCTTGGCAAGCTCGGAGGGTTGAATTGTGATCGGCCCCAGCACAAGCCAGCGCTGTGCGCCGCCCCCTACCGTGCCGATCAGAAGCACCAAGATCAGCAAAAAGACGGAAATTGCATAAAGCCCCACGCCCGCAAGTCGCCAAAAGGCGGGCTTGGTGCAAAGTACAAAGGGCGCGGTACAAGCGGCAGAAAGGATAGCAAAAATCAAATAACGCTTAAAAAAATAGGTGCTGTCACCATAAAATTGCTCGGCATACACAGCGCTTGCGCTGAACGACATCACAGCACCAAAGAAAAGCAGCACGCAGACAAGCAGCAGATACACAGCATCTACGCTCCCCCGCCCCGTCTCGCTTTTGCGCGGGGAGATCCAGAATTGCTCCCGCATACTATCCTCCCAGCACGGCAAGCAACGCGAAGATCACCCCCATCGCGCAAAAGACCAGCACAACGCGCTCCTCACTCCACCCGCCCTTTTCAAAATGATGATGCAAGGGCGCCATACGCAAAATGCGTTTGCCGTGCGTAAGCTTGAAATACACGACTTGCAGCATAACGGAAAATGCCTCGATCAAAAACACACCGCAGGCAATCAGCACGCAAAGCGGCGATGGGGAAAGAATACCGTATCCTGCCACTATGCCACCAAGAAAAAGCGAGCCCGTGTCCCCCATAAAGATCTTAGCAGGGTGCGCATTGAAGCAAAGAAAGCCAAGTGCGCCGCCAAGCAGCATACAGCCGCAAAAAAAGGCGCTCTGCTCTCCCCAAAGCACGCCGAGAAACAGCAAAAATCCGCTGAACACCCCGACAAGCGAGGACAGAAGCCCGTCCACGCCGTCCGTCAGGTTCAAGGCGTTGATCATACCCGTCAAAAAAAGGAGCGCAAAGGGATAATACAGCATGCCAAGCTCGATCACGCGTCCGTCAAACGGCAGCACCAGCGCAGTGCTAAGACCGAAAAGCTTTTGGGCAAGCCATAAAAACAGCGCCGACAAGGCAAGCTGCAACAAATATTTCTGCGCGGCAGAAAGCCCCTTATTCTGCTTTTTTTGCAGCTTTTGTCGGTCGTCGACCAGTCCGATCAAACCGCAGCAAAGACCAAATCCCGCAAGAAAAAGCAGCTTTTTCCATTCCGTTTGCCCCTTTGCAACCCACAAAGGAGTGAAAAAGCCCAAGGCAAGCAGAATGGAAAGAATAAATCCAAGCCCGCCAAGCGTTGGCGTACCGCGCTTGGAAAGATGCCAATGCGGCCCGATCTCTAAGATCGGCTGCGCCGCATAGCGCCGCAATCGAGGCACCAGACGGCGCTCCAACACAACGGTTACAAGAAAGACGGTCAGAAAAAGGACGCCTCCCTGATACAGCAATTCGTTATTCAAACAAACCTCCTTACCGCTTCGATCACGCGCTCCATACGAAGCGCACGCGAGGCCTTGTAAAGCACGGCGGCATCTGCGGGCACATGTGCGTGAAGCCCCTTGGCCAAGAGCTGCTCCTCTCCCACCGCAAAGCTGAAAATGCGGGAGGCCGCCATTCCCGCTTCCTTGGCGCCCTGTGCGATCTGTGCAGCAAGCGCACCGTAGGTAAAAAGATAATCCACGCCGCTTTTATACACAGATGCACCCAGTGTGCGATGTAAAATACCGCTATATGCCCCCAATTCCAGCATATCGCCCAGCACTGCCACACGCGGGCGCGCTCCCGCAAGGAGGCAAATCCCCTCCAAGGCGGCAAGGCACGCCTCGGGCGAAGCGTTGTAGCAATCCTCAAAAAAAAGCATTTCCCCTGCCGCATAAACCTTGCTGTGCATAGGGGCACGTGCCGCCTTTTCCAAGCCCGCTCGGATCTGCGCCTCACTTCTGCCGCAAAGCACACCCACAGCCGCACAAAGCCCCAGAACACTTTTGCCGACAACACCGGGGATCGGCCAGGCAAGATTAGTTATTTCCCGTTTTCCATGGCGCAAATCGCAGCGCGTGCCAAACGCTCCCACAGCAATATTTTCCACAGAAAAATCAGCCGTTTCTCCCTCACCAACAGAAAATACATGGCATAACGGTACGGGAAAGCCGACATTTTTCAAGGAAATCGGCACCACCAATGCCCCGTTGTGCCCTATCCCCTCACACAGCTTGAATTTCTCTCCGACAAGGGTAGAAAAATCCCCGAAATGCCCGATGTGCGCGCTCCCCACGTTGGTGATCACCCCCAGGTCGGGGCGCAGCGCGCGCGACATTTTCTCCATTTCCCCCACGTGGTTTATCCCCAGCTCGCACACCCAAAATTCACTTTTGGGAAAGCTCAGCACGCTCAATGGCATACCCACCGTGCTATTATAATTTCCCGCGTTATGCGGGACATCGCCAAGCACTGCGGCAATGCTATCCTTCGTCGTCGTTTTTCCCGCACTACCCGTCACGCCCACCACGAAGGCGCCGCAGATATCACGCCATTTCCCTGCCGCCGCCAGCAATGCGTTTTCCGTATCCTCGCACTGAAAATGCCAGACACCGCGCGGCACCTCCAAGGATCTTTTTGCGCTCAGAACGCCGACAGCGCCCGCTTCCAGCACCTGCGGGACGTAATCGTTTCCGTCCGACCGCTCGCCGTGCAGCGCGATAAAAACATCCCCGCGCTGCACCTCGTGCGAGCTTGTTGCCATACCGGCGATCCGTGTTATTCCATCGCCGTACCCCTTTATAGTGGCGCCCAGCAGCTCTGCAAGAAAGCACGGCTCGCTCTGTGCGCCATTCAGTTCAATCCGCATCCCGCTTTTGCTCCTTGCGACGCGCAAGACACTCCGTCACGATCTCTCGCTCGGAAAAAGGCAAGCGCCTCTTGCCGCGGATCTCGTATTCCTCGTGCCCCTTGCCTGCCAACAGCAGAATATCCCCCGCCCGTGCGTTTTCAATGGCGTAGGAAATGGCAAGACGGCGGTCCTTGATCACGACGTAGGGCTTTTCCTTGTCCACGCCGCGCAGGATCTGCTCTAAGATGGCGTCAGGATCCTCCGCTCTGGCATTATCCGAGGTCAGGATCACAAGATCCGAGAGGCGCGACGCGATCCTACCCATTTCCTTGCGCTTTCCGCGATCTCTGTCCCCGCCGCAACCAAACAGCACCACGATACGCTGATGCGGCGCGGCAAACCCGCGCGCGCTGAGCAACAGCTTTTCCAAGGCGTCCGGTGTATGTGCATAATCCAGAAAAACGTTGATATCCTCCTGCTCCCCCAAGATCCGTTCCATTCTGCCTTTTACGCCGCGAAAGTTCTCCAAGCTTCTTTGTATCTGATCCCACGCAATACCAAGCGAGTGTGCGCACAGCGCCGCAAGCCCCGCGTTCTCTACGGTAAAAGCCCCCGGCACAGGGACGTATAATTCGATCCGCTCTGCGCCGTCCGGACACAGCGTAAAGGACACCCCTTTATCCCCGTGATAGGTGATATCACGCACCGTTTGGGAGGACAGCTCTGAAAACGGACATTCCATACCCGCAGCAAGACGCATTCCGTATGTCGTGCTATAAGAAAGAACTGCCTGCTCGCACGCAGAAAACAGCTTTCGTTTTTCAAAAAAGTATTCCTCCATATCGCCATGAAAATCAAGGTGATCCGCGCTCAAATTTGTGAACACGCCCCGCGCAAAGAACAACGGCGCCACCTTCTCCAAGGCAAGCGCGTGAGAGGTGACCTCCATCACGACGTGTGTCGCCCCCATATCCCGCATCCGCGCCAGCATACGGTACAGCTCCTCGGGATCTGGCGTGGTCATATTCGCAAGCCCCTGTTCCTCCTCGTGCAGATCTATATCGCCACATTTGCAGCTGACAGTACCGATCAAGCCGCATAAAATCCCGCTCCCTGTCAGAATATGGTGCAGCATCGTTGCCGTAGAGGTCTTTCCGTTCGTTCCCGTAATGCCGATCAGCTTCATTCCCACGGCGGGCTGATCGTACCAAGCGTTCCAAAGCATAGAGAGTGCAAGGCGCGCATTTTCCACCCGAAGCACACGCCTCCCTTCCAGCGCTCTCTCGCTGATCGCGCAAGCAGCACCGCGCAAAAAGGCGTCACCCACATACTGCGCACCGTCACAGTTTAGCCCTTGAAGCGCCACGAAAATCTCTCCCTTTTTCACTCTGCGCGAGTCTGAGGAGATCCCCGTAATCTCACATTCCCCTATTTCGTTATCTGCAAATATTGAAAGCCCTGCTTTCTGTAACAAATCATTCAGCTTCATATCTTCTCCTCCTCTTACTCCGTGCTTTCCTCATACCCAAAGCGTATCACGACCACCGTGCCGTGCGGCAGCTCAGCCCCCGCCACGCAGGATTGCTCTATCACCGTTTTGTTGCTTTTCAAATAATCCTTTGCCCCGATCACCTTGATATTAAAGCCCGCATTGATCAATGCCTTATTGGCTTCGGCGGCACTCATTCCAACTACGTTCGGCACAACGATCAAGCTTTCCTTGCCCTTTCCCGTCGTCAACGTAATGCTCGCTCCTGCCTGTAACACCGTGCTGCCTGCCGCAGGGATCTGCCCCGTTACAAAGGCACCGTCCCCCTCGATCCGACAAGAAAAACCGCCGGCACTCAGCATCAAAGCCGCCTTTTCCACGCTCCACCCCATGCAATCCGGCACACGAAGCGTCATCGCTTCCTGCTCGCTCTCGGTATAGCTTGCCTGCACGCCAAGATAGGGCAAAATGCGTTCCAGAACGTTCGCTACGTAAGGCGCCGCCACTACGCTCCCGTATTTGCTCCCCTCGGTCGGCTCATCTACCACGATCAGAACTGCGATCTCGGGCGCATCTGCCGGGGCAAACGCCACGCAGGAGCCGATGCGGGCTTCTCTGTCATCACCGATCTTTTCCGACGTTCCCGTTTTAGCCGCTACGCGATATCCCGCTACGTAAGCGTTTTTGGCTCCGCCATCTCCCGCCACGCCGCCTGCCAATATTTCACAGATCGTTTGTGCTGTTTCCTTGCTGATAACGGTATTTCGTACCGTTTTTTCGTGTGAATAGATGCAATTTCCCTCCGCATCTGTCACACTTTCTACCAGATAAGGCGAGAGCAGCTCGCCACCGTTGGCTACTGCGGCAATCGCTGAGATCAGCTGCAATACGGAAATTTTGAAATTCTGACCAAAGGAAGCGGTCGCAAGATCCAAAGGGGTAAAGGAGGAGGCACTGTGGAAGATGGAATTCCCCTCGCCGGGCAGATCCACACCCGTTTTTTCCAAAAGCCCAAAGGCCTGTACGTATTCGTAAAACTTGTCGCATCCCACTCGTGCTGCAATCGTCATCATCACGGGGTTGCAGGAATTTTGCAGCCCTTCTTCAAAGGTAATGCTCCCGTGTCCCCCTTTTTTGTGGCAGCGAATGGTACGATCTGCCACTTGGAGTGAGCCGCTGCAATAAAATCGCTCGTTCAGGTCGATCACGGCGTCCTCTTCCAGCACCATCGCGCAGGTCAATATTTTAAAAGTGGAGCCGGGCATATAGATCTCGGTCGATGCTTTATTCGACCACATTTCAAGCAAAAGCTGATTTTTTAATGCGGAATACCCCTCGTCCTGTTCAGAAAGCCCTTGCGCGGCCAGAATTTTAGCATAATCCTCGCTTAGCGTAAAGGGATCGTTCAAATCAAAGCCGGGGCTTGTTGCCATCGCCAAGATCGCCCCTGTATTGACGTCCATCACCACACCGCACACGCGATTTTGTGCGCCGGATTCGATCATTGCCGTTTCTATTTCCTCCTCTAAAACGGCCTGCACGTAGGCGTCCAGCGTCGTGTGAAGTGTGCCGCCGTCTACGGCTGCAATATACGCCTCATAGGAGTTCGGCATCTCATTCCCCATAGAATCCCGCGCGGTAATATAGGAACCGTCCGTGCCGGAAAGCATGCTGTTGTATTGCAATTCCAGCCCGTAAAGTCCTTGTCCGTCGCTCCCCGTGAACCCTATCACCTGCGAAGCAAGCGCTTCATACGGATAATAACGCGTGGTAACAGCATCCACGCTGAGCATATCCGCCAATCCTTCCTCTTTCACAAAATCCAGAATTTTGGCGGCAATTTCCCTGTCTACCGAGCGCGCCACGGTTCGCTCTAAGGACGTTTTATGCGAAATATGCTCCATAATTTTGTCGTAGCTCACGCTTGGCAGCAGATCAGCAAGCCCCGTTGCAATCTTTTTGGCCTTTTCTTCGGCATTTTCCGCCTTTGCGATCACATTGGGATACAGATTGACGCGGTATACCGTCCGATTGGTGGCAAGCACCCGCCCCGTGGCATCTAAAATCTCGCCGCGCGCGGCGCGCACGGGCGATTCTGTCGTCATCTGATCCAGCACCTTTTGCTGATATCGCTCAAAACCGAAAAACTGTATGGCAAAAATTCTTGCCGATAGCAAAAGAAAGGCAATTGCCAAAAAAATAGCCACAAACACCGCGCGCTTTAAGGTTTTTCTTTCTGCCAACATGATATTCCTCCAAAAAAATAACGGCTCCCGTCCTTTTGGCGGGAGCCGTTTGAACGGACGCGGCAACGCCGCATCCAATCTTATTCATTTTTTAGGGGAATTATGACCGCCACAGATCCGCAAATGCGCTCAGAAGCTCGGTCATTACAAAGGGCTGATCCTCTACAGCATAGACCTCGACGCTGTCCTCGCCATCAAAGGAGCAATCCTCTGCTGCGCAAGTATACGTAGCAGTCTGCTGCTCGGTCACGTATTCAAGCTGCATACCGGAAACCTCGGCTTCCAGCGAAGCAAGCTCGGTCTTGCTTTGTTCAAGCATCAGCGAGGTACCTACCAAAATGCTGAGAGCCAGAACCATCATGAGGCCGAAAACTGCCTTCACAAAGGAGAAGCGAGCCATGCGGGGACGTCTTGCCTGGGGCTGAGTACGCTCTTTTTTCGTGTTGCGCGCCTTCATCTCGGCAATTCTTTGCTCCTTGGCGCGGTTCAGATCGTCATTTTCGCGTGCCTTAGCCATCGTACGGCGGAATTCGCCGACACGGTCGTAGCCGCAACGCTTGTTGAAGAACGCCACGAAATCACCGGTGGTGACCGTCACACCGCCGTCCGGAGTGTCCTCCATAAAGACGACGGTAGTGGCGTTGGGCATATCTGCCGCATTTTTGCGCGAATTGGCAGAATCACGCAGCATACGGTCCCGCTTTTCACCGATTTCACGGCTGTAATTTTCTGTAAAGTACAACTCATCATAAACGTCGCGGGTCATAATATGCACATCCTTTCTTTTCTTCTTTTCGAAATTTTCTTAGATTTTTTCCGCCACGCGAAGCTTTGCGCTGCGTGCACGGGGATTTTCTTCCAGCTCGTTTTCGCTTGGAAGAATGGGCTTTTTGCTGATCACCTTTACCAGCGGCTTTTTGCCACATACGCAGATCGGCAATCCCTTGGGGCAGGTGCATCCGCTCGCCAAGCGTGCAAATGCCTGCTTTACGATACGATCCTCCAAAGAATGGAAGGTAATAATCGCAATTCTGCCGCCCGATCTCATGTGAGCCACCGCACTTTCGATTGCGGGTACGATCACGTCAAGCTCTGCGTTCACCTCAATGCGGATCGCCTGGAAGGAACGCTTGGCGGGATGGTGTCCACCATCTCTCGCCGCAGCAGGAATGGCGGATTTGATCAGATCCGCAAGCTCGCGCGTGGTTTCGATGGGCTTTTTGGTTCTTGCGGCCACGATCTTAGCGGCAATTCTGCCGGAAAAACGCTCCTCACCGTAGGTGAAAAGGATACGTTTGAGATCCTCCTCGGAATAGGTATTGACAACGTCGTACGCCGATTTGCTCTGGCGACGGTCCATTCTCATATCCAGGGGCGCATCGTTCTGATAGGCAAAGCCGCGCTCGGCCTCGTCCAACTGATGCGAGGAAACGCCAAGATCCAGCAAAAGGCCGTCGATCTCGCCGATCTCACACAGATCCAGAACGTCGTTCAGGTTGGAAAAGTTATTTCTGACCACTCTGGCACGCTCGCCCAAGGGGGCAAGTCGCGCACTTGCGGCAGCAATTGCGTTTTCATCCTGGTCAATGGCAATCAAAAGGCCGTTTTCCAGCTTGGAAGCAATCGCAAAGGAATGTCCGCCGCCACCGGCCGTGCCGTCTACGTAAACACCGTCGGGGCGAATGTTCAGCGCCTCTACGGCTTCTTCCAAAAGCACCGAGCGGTGCGAGAAATTAACGCTCATTATCCTTTACCCTGCTGGGGCATGCACGAACCTTGGCGTTCAGCTCTGCGGTTCTTCTGCTGTTTCTGTGTGCCTCGTAATTGGATTTTCTCCAAATCTCGCCGTATTTACCGCAGCCCGTTACCACGATCTGCTTGGAATCCTCGTCGTCAAGATCTACGTCGATACACTTCCAAAGCTCCTTGGGGATACGTACGCGTCCGAGAGAATCGGGCGTGCCGCTGACCGAGTCGCTGTAATAATATTCCTGCACGTCCTCAAAGTCACCCTGTTCCAGATGTGCTTCCAGACGCTCTAAATATTTTTCCCATTCATCTAAGGGGTAAAAACGCAGGCAGGGGTTTTCCAGGTGGCGAACGATCAAGAATTCCTCACCCAACATAGAGCGGAACTTTGCCGGAAAGGAAATACGGTATTGTGCGTCGATCGCAGGTGTGTGCGTACCCAACAGCATCATCGCGTTTTCCTCCTTTTCCAAAATTCTGCTTTGCGGGATTTTTTCTTTCCTGAACTTTCCTAAACTTACCTAAATCTACCACTATTGATATTATACTATCCTATTCGCCCATTGTCAAGCCCTTTTTCAAAAAAAGGAAGACTTTTTTCAAGTTTTTTTGTAAAGATAGAGATTTTTTTGCCGATTTTCGCCAAAGACGCAAAAAAACAAACCCAAGCATCGGCT
>JAZQWF010000027.1:0-3912 GCA_045632185.1 Eubacteriales bacterium | reverse complement strand
CCGCCAACCGCATCACGCTGAACCAGAACGGCAAGCGCTTGCAGCGCTCGCTTTGTCTGGCGCTGGCCGAGATCGACGGCGCCGTGGACGCCCTTTCCGCGCCAAAAAACGACACGCGAGAGATCCGTATGCTGGTGCGCGCCATTCGCTCCAACGTCACCGAGCGCATCATTGATTACAGCGAGAAGCACCCGCATATCACGTTTGCGACCTCGTTTGATTTTAACGAAAAGGATCTGGAAAAATACGACGTGGTGATCGACCGCAAATGCGACGCCTACCCCGACCGAGAAGGGTTTGAGCTTTGCTCGATGCGATTGCGCTTCAAGGCGGCTGCGGGACACCCGCTGACGCGAAAAAAGCACACATTGGGGCAGCTTTACAATCAGAAATTCATCTCTTGGGGCGAGCAAAGCAATATGCACCAGATCCTGCTGGACGCGTGTCGGCGGGCGGGCTTCACCCCCTCGATCGCGGTAACGACCAACGATAAGGCCTGCTACGACCGCCTGATCGCGGCGGGCGTTGGCATCGGCATCGCGCGCGAGGAGGAAAACGCGGAGGGCGTATACCTGGACGTGACGGATTTTGACGGCAATTACACGGTATATGCGTATTACAAAAAGCAGGCCTATTACGGCAACGTGAAGCACTTTATTGATTTTTTGAAGGCGGGAAATTGAAAAAACACCCCGAAACGGTACAAGTTTCGGGGTGTTTTTTATTTGCGAACAAGATATCGCCAAGGGCGGTCGCGGTCGGCTTTGGAAGCATAATCGATGCCCACGCGCGGGAGCGCATCGTATGCGGGCGCGGGTGTGCCGTCTTCCTCCAACCAAATCCCCGATTGGGGGCATAACGGTATGCGATTTTGCGCGGTGGTAAGCCCCAAGCGCTTTGTCACGCGGCCGGGGCCGATTGCCCCCTCGACACCGCGGATCAACACCGCCTCGGGATGGTCTAGCTCACCCGTGACGATATTCAAAAGCGAATGGATACCGTAGCAAAGATAGATATAGGTGATGCCGCCCGCTTGATAGAGCGTATCCGTGCGCGGTGTTCTGCCCTTGTGCGCGTGGCAGGCGGTATCCTCTTCCCCAAAATAGCACTCGGTTTCAGTAATACGCGCGCGAATGACCTCGCCCCCCTGCTTCACGCAAAGAACCTTGCCAAGCAGGTCCACGGCAAGCTCGGTCGCAGGACGGGCGAAGTAGCTTTTATCCAAAATCATTGAGGTATACCTCCTTTGGACACATTATAGCATAAAAGTAATATTAAGGCAAGCGCTTGATAGGCAGCGCATTTCTTTTCCAAAACATATTGACTTTTTCCGCAATATCTGTTATACTTAACTTATCAAATCTTTGTGAGGTGCTCTATGAAAAAATACGACTTCCCCGAATTTTTGCTTCTGTACAAAAATTATTTTGAACAATTCAAATATTTCACACCTCTCACCGTCCCCTGCTGCATTGCGAGTTTTGCTTTATTAATTGCGGCTGAGTGCCTATTGTTTTTCGCAAAAATCCTCGAAGCATTTTTTTCCTTTCTGCCTTCAAACGACGATGAACATATTGCCACCAAGGTTGCTGCAATTATTGCCTTCTCTTTTTTGTATATGTTTAAAATCCTGGCCCAGGGAACTATCAATGCCGCTATTTTTACAATAGTTTTTCTCTATGACAAATTCAATCTGATCTCGACATTAGGAAAAGGCCCTTCCGCTTTTATCAATTGGTAATTATCTTTTCAAAAGGGTGACCGTTACGGTCGCCCTTTTTTATTTAACAATTGTCATCAAATAATCTTTCTTTGCAAATCGTCAAAAATATCACAAACTTCTTGACTTTACGCGCGCGATAATATATAATATATGCTGTATATTTATCAGGAGGACTGTTTTCTATGGTCAAGCTTACCGATCACGGCGTATTCCTGGTGGACGGCAAGGTGTGCAACGAAGCACCTATCACCGCCGCCGAGGCACGCAAAAACACCATCGCTTATTCCATTCTGCAAGCGCACAACTGCTCGGGCAACGACGAAAAGCTGAATATCCGCTTTGACGCGATGCTCTCGCACGATATTACTTACGTCGGCATCATTCAGACGGCACGCGCCAGCGGCCTTACCGAATTCCCGATGCCTTACGCCCTTACGAACTGCCACAACTCGCTTTGTGCCGTGGGCGGCACCATCAACGAGGACGACCACGTCTTCGGTCTTTCCGCCGCAAAGAAGTACGGCGGCATCTACGTGCCCGCCAACCAGAGCGTTATCCACTCCTTCGCACGCGAGGAGATGGCAAAATGCGGCGCGATGATCCTTGGCTCTGACAGCCACACCCGCTACGGCGCACTCGGCACCATGGCCGTGGGCGAGGGCGGCCCCGAGCTTGTCAAACAGCTGCTCAAAAACACCTACGACATTCCCGCCCCCGAGGTGGTGCTGGTACATCTGACGGGAAAGCCCCGCCGCGGTATCGGCCCGCACGACGTGGCGATCGCACTTGTCGGTGCGACCTTCGGTAACGGTTTTGTGAAGAACCGTGTGCTGGAATTTGTTGGCCCCGGCGTGAAGGAATTGCCCATGGACTTCCGTAACGGCATCGACGTCATGACCACGGAAACCACCTGCCTTTCCTCCATCTGGGAAACTGATGAAACCGTGGCACAGCACTACCGCGCACACGGCCGCCCCGAGGATTACAAGGAGCTCAAACCCGGCAAGGTAGCTTACTACGACCGCATGGTAGAGATCGACCTTTCTAAGATGGAAAGCATGATCGCCCTGCCCTTCCACCCCTCCCGCGCTTACACTATTCACTACTTCAACGAGCACGCGAAGGAATTGCTTGCCGAGGTAGAGGCAGAGGCCGCTGAGAAATTTGGCAAGAAGGCCAAGCTTGACCTTGTCAGCAAGGTGCGTGCCGACGGCTCCGTGATGGCGGATCAGGGCATTATCGCGGGCTGCGCCGGCGGTATGTTCGATAGCATTGACGAGGCAAATTCCATTCTCAAAACGGGTAACGTTGGCAACAGCTACTTCTCGCTGTCCGTTTACCCCACCAGCATTCCCGTGTCCTTGGAGCTGACGCGCGTAGGCGTTTCCGCCGAGCTGCTTGCAAACGGCGCGGTGATCAAGCCCTCCTTCTGCGGTCCTTGCTTCGGTGCCGGTGACGTGCCTGCCAACAATGGCCTTTCGCTGCGTCACACCACCCGTAACTTCCCGAACCGCGAGGGCTCGAAGCCCGGTGAGGGTCAGCTTTCCGGCGTGGCTCTGATGGACGCGCGCTCGATCGCGGCAACCGCTGCCAACGGCGGCATCATCACCGCGGCTACCGATCTTGATTACACGCACGAGGCACACGCCTACCACTACGACCGCTCGGTCTATGAAAAGCGCTGCTACTACGGCTTTGGCAAGGCAGATAAGGACGCAGACCTCATTCTTGGTCCGAACATTACCGACTGGCCCAAGATGTACGAGCTTGCCGATAACCTGCTTGTTGAGTTAGCTGCCGTGATCCACGATCCGGTCACCACCACCGACGAGCTGATCCCCTCCGGTGAGACCTCGTCCTACCGTTCCAATCCCCTGCGCCTTTCAGAATTTGCCCTTTCCCGCCGCTGCCCCGAGTACGTGGGACGCTCCAAGGCGGTTGCCGCTGACGAGATCGCGCGCCGTGCGGGCAACATATCCGACAAGGTGAAATTTGCGCTTTCCAAGGTGGGCGATGCCGATGCGCTTGCCAAGAACACCCAGTTCGGCTCCTGCGTATTTGCAAACAAGCCCGGTGACGGTTCTGCACGCGAGCAGGCGGCCTCCTGCCAGAAGGTGCTTGGCGGCTTTGCCAACATCTGCTATGAGTTCGCTACCAAGCGCTACCGCTCCAACTGCATCAACTGGGGT
>JAZQWF010000026.1:0-10290 GCA_045632185.1 Eubacteriales bacterium | reverse complement strand
GTAGGGACAGGCGTCCCCGACTGTCCATTTGCCAGCGCCATCGCAAACTCCTGCGCATCCATCGCCACCTCCATGCCGTCGTGTTGCAGCTTGGCGATCAAGGCGTTTTGGTATTGGATCTTCTGCGTGGCCTCGGCACGAAGCGCGTTAAAGGTCGCATAAAGCTCGGCAAGCTGCGCTTTGAGCGACTGGTTCTCCTTCACGGTAGACTGCACCGCATCAAAGGCCTTCTCGCGGCTTGCAAGCTCTGCTTGCAGCTGTTGCATCTGCATTGCCGCCTGCTCGCTCGCAGCACGGAGCTGTGCCAGCTCGCTCTCGCGCTCGGTGCGGATGGCTTCCAGCATATCGGTCTTATTCGAGATCGCGTCCTCGGGATAGATATTGACGTAGGTCTCGGGGCTGATCGCACCCTTGGCAAGCAACGCGTCCAGCATATTGATATCGCCCGCGTTCGAGGATTTCGAGCCCTTCACCGCCTCTACGGCAACGTCAAAGCTCACCCCCTCAAACTCCGCACCGTTGAAGGTCTCCTCCAGCGTGCGCTCCTCGCCGGTTTCCTCGTCAGTCTCGGTATAGGTAAACGGCGCGTTTTGGTAGTAATGCTTGAAGAACTGCGCCAGCACAAGTCCCTGCTTCACCTTCACATCCCAGAACGCCTCGCGCAGCTCCTCCACGGGCTGCTGTGCCTGCGATTGCAGCGCGGCGATGGCAGCGCCCGACATATTCGAACCCACCGTTTCGCCCGTCATGACCTCGGTGGCACCTGTCGCAGAGCGCGTCAGATTGACAAGCGAGTTCACGATATCCAGCGGCAGGGACTGCAGCGCCTGCTCCTGCATCTTGCGGATGCCCGAGCCGGTTTTGGTATAGTCGATCAGAATTTGTCCCGGCTCGTTGGTGATCGTCTGATTGCCAAGCGCCCCAGGAATGGTGATGTACTTGCCCCACGCCAGCTGCTGCACATTGTAGGAGGACATCGCGATAAGAAGATTGACGATACGCTGATTGGGGATGATCCCCTCCACCTCGCCAAGACCGTAGATAGAGCCCTCGCGCGGCTCGTAGCTGCCCATCACGATGGGATAGAGCTCCACGCCCTCCACGGGCGCCTCGCGCGCTTCCTCGGTGTAGGGCTCGTCCTCCACACCCTGCGCACGCATCGCGCTCTGCACGTCGGGGCGCAGAGGACGCGCCTCGTTTACAAGCACGCCCTGCTTTGTCGCGCGCTCCCAGTAAACGGCACCGTTCACGCGGAAATAGCGCGTCAGCATGGTGCAAAGCCGATCCTTGCCCTGCTCGCGCTCACCGTAATGGTTCTCGCTGTTCTCGTCCGCGCCGATCGCATCAAGGTCAATGCCCTTATCCGCCGAGGCACGTACGCTCTCCACTTCCTCGCGGGAGGCGATCAGGATCCATTTCTGCTTTTGCTCATCGCGGCAGGTGGGATTGGCAAAAAACACCTTCAGGGTGTCCAGCACCTCACAGCGAAGCGCGCCACGGCTCGTGGCGTCCAACCCCTTGGCGCTCCCATCCCAGAAATAGTGATAGCAATAGGAGCCCTTCACGGTGCCCGCGTGGATGGCTTCGCTGTCCAGCGCGTCCTGGCGCATCTCCTTTTGCATATAAGCGGCAAAATGATTGAATTTCTGCACGCGGGGCGAATTGTCCTCCGCATGGTACACGATCCGCCCGGGCACGGACAGGATCGCGCTTTTCTTGTTGCGGCAGATCATCTTCGTGAAGTTCAGCACGGGGCGGGGCATGTTCTCCGTGCCCTTCACCACCTTCGGCCACTGGCGCCCCTCGTAAAAGTTCACGTACTGCGGGAAAGCCGTGGTAAACTTCATTCCCTGCTGATACTCCACGCCCTCCTCAAAGCACTTTTTCACGCGAGCACCCTGCTCGTCGCGGCTCAAAATCTTCTCAGATGCCATCGCCGTTCTCCCCCATCAACCATTTATTGATGCGTTCCCCCTCAGTCAGCACGTCAGGATCACGCTCCCCCGTGGGTGCCGCACGATCCTTTTCAATATCCGCGCGAAGCTCCTGAATCTCATCAAGAGCCGCACCGGCCTTCGCACGCGCCGCCTTGGCCGCCCCAAGAATCACTTCGCTCTCCATGCGCAGCATCTTGATCTCGGTCGACAGCGCGTCCAGCTTCGCGCCAAGCTCCAGCAGCACTCGTGCCTGCTCGGCTTCCTTTGCCTTTTTTCTTCCAAACATTCTCAAAAATCCTCCCAGCTCATATAAGATGCGTTCCCCGAGCCCTCGGGGATAAAATGAAACATCCTCTCCAACGTGTCGTCCTCCTTCGGCACGACCTTCATCATGTCAAAGGATTGCTGCCCGCCGATGAAAAGCGAGATCGCCTTTGCCATCACCAGGTCGTCGTGATAGCCAAGGATCGCCTCGGTGCGCCCGTTCTCCTTGCGCACGAAGGTCTGCATCTCGCGCAGGGTGTCCGCATCACACTCGATCGTGGGATCCTCGCGCATGGCGGCGATCAGACCGTTGATGATGATCGGCTTCGTCTTGCTCGTTGTTTCAAAGCCAAGCACCAGTTCCGGCTCGTCCTGCATGCCGCTCACCTTCTCGCGCAAATACAGATTGGGATAGCCGAGATCGGAAAGCCGCCGCATCGGCACGCGGCTATAATTGGTTTCGATGCCGATCAGCGCCTCGTGATAATACCACCCAAGGCAATACATCTGCTCGGCATAAAGATCGTCGTCAAAGCGTTGGCGCCGCAACGTCGCCACAGTGTGCCCCGTGCGGTTGTCACTCACCTTGCCCGTGTAATAGTCGGCGCCGGATCCCGCGCTGTCGCCGCCCAGCACGTAGGGTGCATGCGCGATCACGTGCCCCTCGCGGTCCTTTTTGACCTCGGGCTCACAGTGAAGCTTCACGCATCCGTCCCGCTTCTCCACGAATTTGATATCAAGCAGCTTGTCGGTGTATCCCACCACAAGCCCCGTCGCATCACGCAGCGGCTCGCTCACCTTTTTGTAAATAAACTCGCCCACGCGGGCAGGCGGCAAGGCGCTCACCTCCAAGAGGCGATTGTTCAGTGCATCCATATCAAACACGCAATCACCCGAAGCAACAAACGCCTCCTCGGGGGTGCAGGGGTACTCCTGACGGATCGAATTTTTATCAATGTAGCCGGTGTACTTGTCCACGTACCACGCGATCTGATCCTCGTCCAGGCCCTTTTCGCGCAGCACGGCAATACGGGCTATCAGCCACGTGTCGCTGATCCCCTCCAGCACGCTGTGCTCCTCGCGGCGGTACTCCGCCGTGCGCCACCACTCGTAGAACAGATTGACACAAGCGCCGCTGTCCCACAGCTCCTTGTACTCGTTGTAGCCGTTGGCGGTGCTCTCATAAACGCGAAACGCATCCGCCGTGCACGCCTCGCCGATACTCTTTTGAATGGCGGCAAGCGAGCACTTGTAGAACGCCGCCTCGGAATAATGCACGAAATTCAGCGTGCGCGAACGGCCGACCTGCTCAGAGGCGACCTGCACACGCCAGGAGGAATTGAGCTTGTCAAAAAACAGCTCGTTCTTGCTGTTAAAGCGCTCGCTGGGGCGCAGGAGCGCGGGCAAGCGCTCATACACCATGCGCGCCTTGTCGTTGAAGATGGCGCGCGTGTTGTCGGCGCAGTCGGCAAGCGTCATCCCCGAAAAGTTCTTGCGCACGATCGCAAACGAGGTCTGTATCGCCGTGATCAGCGAGGTGAAGCCCTGCTGGCGGCCTTTCAGTACGTTGTAGGGGCGCGCCGTGCCGTGCTTCTCCACCTGACGGATAAAGTCGGCTTGTACCTCATTGAAAAAGAACGGCACCGTGTCCTTGTGCTTGTCCACGATGTGAAAGCACAGCTCGATCAGCAAATACGGGCGTGCATAGACCTCCTCCATCAAGGGGCGGTTGGAAAGCAGCATCTCCGCTGCCGCCGCCACCAAGCGCGTATCGTATTCAATATCGTGGCGCTCACTCCAGATGCGCTTGCGCTTGGCGATCATATCCCCGACCGTCCAAACGCTTTGCTTCTTCGTTTCCATCGCGCAGCCCTCACATATTCTCAAACTTGATCACGCCGCCCAGGTTCTCGGTGGGCTCACCGCGCGCCAGAGCCCGCTTGTCGTACATCGTCCCCATTACAGAGGAAAGCTTCCCGATATCGGGCGTTTTCAGTTCCAGCAGCATAAGCAAGACCTTGCGCAGCTCCTTGTCGGAAAGCACCTTGCCGCGCTCGGCGAGCAGGTCAATGATCCCGTCGATCTTTTTTCGCTGCTTAAACGCTCTTTCCAGGTTGTAGCGGATCAGCTCCTGGCTCGCCGCCACGATCTCGCCCGCATCCGCAATAAAACGCTCCTGGTTGAACGTGCGAAGCTCCTCGAACGTAAGACCATCGCCAACGCGCGCGCCCGCGCCTTTTTGTGTGTGAGCTTGTTCGTTCGAACCACCCTCGGCGCGGGCACCCTCGCTCTCAAAGCGCTTCTTCCAGGTCGCCACCGTGGACTTGGGCAGCTCCATCTTGCGCGCCGTCTCGGAAAGCGAATTTCCCGCCGCAAGATAGGCGCGCATCACCTCTATTTGCTTTTGTGAAATGCGCTGTCCCTTTGCCATGCGGCACTCACCTCCAAAACAAACGGCGGACGACCTTTTCCTCGTCCGCTCTCTTTATTTCCATTGTAAAACAAAACGGCTTGTTACTACTGCAAACCGTAACCGCACTACTGCAAACTTTCGTCAAAGACAACAAAAAAAGGACGCACATTTCGTGCATCCTTTTCTTGTTTATGTTATTGACAGATCATATGTTTTCCAGTATAATAAAGGCGTGGAAATCCACCGTTCCTCTCGTTTGTTTGCTCCTTTGAAAACGGAATACGGTAAAAAAGACGGTTGCCTGCTATCCCGCGTGCGCGGATCGGAGGCGAATGTATAGCCCTCGCGGGAAATTTATTTCACGAAAGGGGGGATACATACTTCTATGACTTTTCTCGGAATATGTACCATCGTAAGTACCGCTATTGGTATCTTATCGTTTGCGTTCTATCTCTTAGACAGAAAAAAGAAGTAAGCCGTCTGTACCAGAGACGGCTTACTTCTTGAGGTCCAACCTCAAAGATATGTAATTCTAAACCTGTGGTAACCGTTTTGGATTTCCACACCCTTATTATATAATTTTATGTTGCGCGATGTCAACCTGTTTTGGGTAAAATTTATTAGTTATTGCACATTTTCAGCAGAATTCATATATGATTTCCCCTTGAAAAACTCTTTTTTCGTGCAATATATGTATATATTTATACAAATCTCACAACGAGAAAAAGCAAGGGATCCGTTATCTGGATCCCTTGCTTTTTTATTTCATTCTCAACCCGCGTGCTCGGGCAAATATTCTGCGCGCGACTTTCAACCAACCGTACACAGAGCGCTCCGATGCAGGGCACGCGCGCGCAAACGCCGCCACCCGCGCGCCCACGTCGCCTTTTTTTAAGGGCGCACCGGGCGAGGCAAAATACACCGCCCGCACCGCATCTGCCACATACTCTTTATCCTCTATGGCAAGTAACCGCAAGCTTTCCACTACCGCCCGCAGATCCGCGGCAAGCGCGGCGTCCCTCTCGCGGGAGATCGCCTCCGGCGTGGGACACCCAAGCCGCGCATACTCACGAAAAGCCGCGGTCGCGTAATCTCTCACGTTATCCTTGCGCATCGTCAAGATCCTCCAAGGGCTTACCCTGCAAGCGCACACCGGCGCTCGTTGCCAACACACGCTTGCCTCGCTGCAACGTGAACCATATCACGTACTGTCCACGGTCCGCGTCAAAACTGCTATGTACGATCAAACGCTCACCGCGCTTGCTCATTTTTTTGCGGATGGCATCCCGCAGCGTGTTGTTCATGTTCTTTTCCAACGCCTCAGGATATCCATTCTCCGCCAGCAGCTGATAGCCCACGCGGTCCACCTCGGCCGAAACCTCCGGCCCGCACGCCGCCGCCACCTCAAACGGATTGCTTTTTACCTCTTTCATGCCCTCTCCTTTCGTTTTCACAGACATCTGTTATTTCTTGTAGGGACAGGCCTCCCGGACTGTCCATAATTTTTCTTCCACGCGGGGCAGCCGTGCTCCTCAACCAGTATCCTGCCCTCTCCGTATCTTTCAAATATCGCGTTGCCAAGCAAGCACCGCGCATACACGATCCTGCCGTTCACGATATGTAGGTGCGCGCAATTCTTACAAGCCATAGATCACTCTCTCATTCTCTACGCGGGGGCGCCCTGTTGCCGTTACCGCATCACGCTTCGCAAAAATGTTTTGCTTGCGTTCTGCGACGGCTGCCACTCCTTTTTGCTCGCTGCATCCCGCACTGCGGGCGCTCGCAAACGTCCCCTTCTTGCCATACTGCCACCAGAGCTCCATGCGCTCGCTGTACTCCATCCGCGGCACCGTCCCGCAACGCGGGCACGGTAGCAATTCAGTCTTGCGCTTCGGCATTTGAGTCCTCCGAAAATTGTGTCAACATATCAACCTTCTGTTCGATTTCGCGGACTTTCCGCATATATCTCCGCTCTCCGTAAAAAAAACCAATATTATAAAACAATCCGGCAACATTGAGAACTATACCGAGATAAATCAAAATGATTTCAATCATCCTCGTCCTCCCTCTTGAACACCTTCACCGACAACCCACACACCGGGCAGGCACAAAACGTCGATTTACGAACGTCTTGTGCGGTATTGCTATTAGCACCCCGGAAACGCAAGTCCTCTTTTCCCGGTCGGAATACACAGCCGCAAAGCTCACACGTGATCTCGGGCAGTTTGACTTCTTTTATAATTTTCATCGCTCCTTTCTCTTTTTCTCGGAAAGATTTTTTCAGAATAATGCCGCTCACAATATACGTTGTAAACGACATCGCCGACACGCAAAGAAAACTCAACGCCACCCACCACGGCAATGTCAAGAATATCGAAATCCACTCGCATGCAAGAAAAAGGAACGATAATATCAATCCCACGTCATGGATTTTGCCCAAAACTTTAGTTTTCTTCATCCCCATCCTCCCTCTCGAAAAGAAATTCCTTCAGCTGCTCGATCACCTCGCGGCGGCCGGCGGCTTTCGCCTCGGCATAGAGCTTGTCCATCTCGGTCTGTGCTACCTCCGTCACCGCGAAGCCGAAGCCCTTAGGCAGCGGCGCGATACGTGTCTCCAGCCCGAGGATCATCGGCGGCAGTGACACACCCTCCATTCCAAAGGCGTCGTTTCGGAGCATGATATGTACGCCCGACACCTTGGCAAAATTCTTGTCGATCAGCAGCGTGTTCGCGCGGATCCCCTCCTGCAAAGCAAACTCGTATGCCTCCCGCACCGCCTCCAAGAAGCCCTTGCTCTCGTTATCGTCCATTGCTCGATTCCTCCCTTGTGATCGGCGTCAGAAGCTCCGCTTCCGTGCCGTACCACGTAGACCATCGCCCATACCTGCGTATGCTATTGTGCATCTTGGCGATTTCGAGGTTATACTGTGCCGCTTCAAGGGTGAGATGTCCACAATCATCGTAGACCTCGATTTCACCGCGCTCAACCATCTCTCTCCAAGCTCGTCTCTCTGCCACGGTGTCTTCGTTCATCAGCTTTCCAAAGTATGCGGCCATGCTGATTATCAATGCTACGACGCACAGAACGAGCAGGACATAGGACATGTAATATGCCCATTTCCTTCCTCCCCAACTGCCAAATGCAAAGCTTGCGATGCCGAGGGGTAAAGCAATTATCAAAAGAATTGTGTATGCGCTCACTCCCACTCCACCTCCTGCATAAAGCCGTGCTCGTCCTCTTGGAACTTACGGTGCAGCTCCACGCGCTCGCCGCTCGTCAACACAGCGTAATGCACGTAAACCGTGTTGTATTCCCCGGATGTGTCACGACGGTTGCCGTCCTCGTCCTCGGTCGCGGTTTCCATATACACGCGGATCTGCTTATCCTTCGGCACATACGGCATCGTGATCGGATACAGCTCGTCGATCAGCATATTGCAGATCCCGCTATTCCACGTGGAGCCGTCCGCGATCTCCACGGCGCTTACACGGTTGACATCGTGATAGGTCACGCTGCCATCCTCGTGTACGTGCTTGAAAAGCGAACTCATTCGTGCGCACTGATACAAGGTGCTGCCGTCGCGCTTGTCGATCGGCTCCCCGCACCACATATCCTCGGTGTCCTCGATCGGCGTCAGCGGCTTGCCCTCGATCAAGCGGACAAGGATCTGCTTCGTCACGCTGATGCTGTACCCGCTGTGCCCGTCCTCCAAAAGCGCCTGAAATGCCTTGAAGGCACTGTCGTAGCGCATACAACCGTACGCGGCTTCAGTGCTGTCTTGTGCCTTTTTCACCTCTTGCTCTTTGGCGAGCTCGATCTCTCTTTTTGCCCATTCACTCATATTCATTGTGTTTTTTGTTCTCCTTTCTGCAAACAGATCTCCTGCACGCGATCAATCAAGCGCGCGATCACGCGCTTGTCATGCCGCGACTTCAATTCAAACTGCGCACGCTCCAGCTCTTTGATCACAAGCTCGCACACGCTCAAATCTTCTTCACCCATCGTTTTTCTCCTTGTCAAACTCTTTTTTTATCGCTGCATACAATTTGATTTTGTAAATCTCACCACACAGCAAACAACCGCCACCAAAAATAAGCACCACAAAAACGCAAACAAACGCTATCACAGAGCAACGATTGAAAAGTGCCAACCACTGTATCCCGTTAGTCACCCACATAAGACACAGAAAAAGCTTCTGGAATTTTCTCCATATCTCGAATTTGAATTTTTCTTCTCGCTGCGATCTAAATCTTCTGCAAAGCCGTTCTGCATTACCTGCGCAATTATCCTTGCCATAATATTTTGTCGTGCCGTCTTTTTTTGAGCACTCCGCCCACCGAGCACACTCCCTACAAAGCATTTCTCACACCTCCCTCTCGGCAAGTGCTTTTTCTGCTTCCTCACGGGTGAGAAAGACGGTTTTGCCGATTTCGGTTGTAAGTGTTGCAATGGATGTAATATTCGGGATTTCTTCTGGCACTCTGTATTCCATACCCCCCACACCATCCTCGTCAACTTCGAACACAACGACCTCGCATTCTACGATGCTACCGACAATAATGTCGGTCACAAACACCGTAGCACCCACCTTGCACGGCAGCACGATCACACCGCCCGCAAGCAGGTGGTCGGCAAGGTGCTCCGTATAGGTGCGCCCGTCGTTCGGCTCATCCAGCTCCCGGAAAGCGTCGATCAGCTCCATAAGCTTCCCTCTCACGCCTCCACCTCCTCACCGTCCGGCAGCGGCATCCACTTGGTCACGCGGTAAACGATCTCGCCCTCTCGATCGTCAAACCAAACGCCCTCGTCCGCGTCGTAATAAAGACACGTGGCCTTCCGGGCGCCCGCGATCTGTACGATGTACTCATCCGACACAGCAGGCGGACGCTCCTCCATCGCGATCCATTGGCCGTAGACCTGTGCGGTGGGTGCCTCTCGGATGATCTTCTTGGCCAGATTGGCGTACATCCAGCTATCGTTAAGCCCTTTCAGCCACGCCCCGGCATCAACCAGCTTTGTCGGCATTGTTGTCATTTTTCTTCTCCTCCTGATCCTTTAATTTTTGTTCCAAGCGCGCGATCTTGCAATGCAGCTTGTGAAACTCTCTGCCAAACGCGCAGCTGTCACACGCGCGGTCGTGATAATCAAAGCAATGCGCCCTCTCGGGGCAATGCTTATTTCTCTCGGGGTATTTCATTTCCCTTCTCCTTCCACTTTTGCATTTCTGTTTTTTTATATTCCTCAGCGCCCTCTTGGGTAAGGAAGCAGCACGCGCCGCCAACCTCCCATTCGCTACCGTCGCGCTCTACGGCGTACCATTTGCCCTGCATGTAGGCCACGCCCCGCACCTTCCACGGATATATCGTCGCATCATCGCCCTCAAAAAGCACCGCATATACCGTCTGCCCCTCTTTTATAGGCGGCGCAAGCACACCCTCGGCAAGCAAATGCTCGGCAAGGAGCCGCACGCCGTAATCGTGTATCCACTTCGGCAGCACGCGACCTCTCTCCGCTCCGATCAGTTGTTCCAAGCGTGCCTGCATTTCAAACTGTCCGTTCATTTTTCCTCTCCCTTCCTTTTCTCTACCTCCTTCTGATTGAACAGCGCAAGCTTGACCTGCTCGCACATGCGCTCGATCTTCTCCACAAAGCGATCGTTGATACAATCAAACGGC
>JAZQWF010000025.1:0-13445 GCA_045632185.1 Eubacteriales bacterium | reverse complement strand
AGTGCCGTTAAAAGCATATCAAATCGAAAAGCAAAAAGAAAATTTCGAATATTTTTGCAATGAAATAAAAACCAAAGCGATACAATAATATAACCCCGACAGACCTTTTGAAAAATCTGTCGGGGTTATTCTTTGTTTTCTATATATAAAATTTTGATTATCCGTAGTCGGACGACCGATGGTCGCCCCTACGAGTAAACTTCCTTATGAGAACGAGCCTAAACGGGGGTGTTTTTCTTGTGTTCAGGCCTGTCCGACCGCGGGGTTGCCCTCGGCCGTTGCGATGTTGCTCAGCTTGACGTTCATAAGGCCGCCGTCGCGCAGATGGGATACAACGGGGAACCCCGTGTTCATAGCGACCACGTTCGTGATGCTGCTGTCTTGCAGATAGCCGTCCACGCGGATCGCTTTTTTCACGTTGTTGTAAATGATGTTGGAGATGGTGATGCCGACAAGGGAGCCGGGCAGGTTTTTGCCGTAGACCGCGTCCTTCTCACCAAGGAAGATGCCGCCGCAGACTACGTCTGCCGGGGAGGTGTCGATCACGCCGTCGATGATGACGTTGCGGATCTGGCAGTTGCAGGGAAGCAGACGCACCAGATAGCAAAGCGAGGAGTACGCGCGTATGTTGCGGATAATGATGTTGTAGATGTCGGGCTCGCGGCGCGTGTAGTCGTTGTGCATCACGTGCGTGGTGCCAAGCGTGCCGCCGGGACGGTAGGGACTGTTGTTACCCACGATGGCGGTCAGCGCCACCACGTCGTCACCCGTTTCGCCCGTAATGTCGGAGATCGTGATATCGTGGCAGCCGTTGCGCAGGTCAATGCCGTCCTGATTTTCCATGTTTTGCAGCATGCCGTCAATGACCTTGTTCATGCGTGCGTCAAATTCAATGCGCTCGACCGTTCCGTGTGAGCAGGCCTCCAAGGAAATAGCCCAGCCGTGGCTTTCTCGTACCGTGATGCCACTAATCGTGAAATGATCCACCATGGCAAACAGAATACCGATGCCGCGCCAGTCGCCCTTTTGCATCTCGCCCTCCTTGCCTGCGTCCGTGCCGAAGGAGCAATCGTGTCTGTCCGCGAAGGTGATCTGATCAGGCGTTTTGCGCTCGGCGGGCACCCAATCGGCGTGCTTGCAGATGTCCTCTGTGGTAAAGGGGCAGGGATTTTTCAGCTTTTTGCTGCCGTCCCCCGTGGCACGGGGGTGATCTGCACCCTCCAACACGGCGTTGCCCGCGCCCATGATGTGGATATTGGAAAGCGGCTCGTTTTCCTCGATGCCGATGCCGCAGTTTGCGGAGCGGAAGAAGTTGTCGCGGCATTTATCGGAAAGCTTGATCTTGCAGTTCTGCAAAAGCACAGTGGTATTACAGGGAAGCAGTACGGCGCGGTCAAGCAGCCAGTAGCTGCGTCCGTCTGCATGTCGGCGCGGGGGAACGACTACGGTGCCGTCCGCACCGCGTGCGGCGATAGCGGCATCGAATGCCTCGTTATCGTTTTGCTTTAAAAAATCGTTGACGTTTACCATAATGGCCTCCGTTTTGCTGGGATCTGTGATATCATCATACCACAAAATACAGACAACAAGTGTGCATTTACAGGCAGATAGTATTCTTTTTTTGTCAAACGCCCTGCGAAAGCAGGAGCATAAGATCAAGGGGAAGATCCGTCATGAAAATGCTGACGCCCTGCGCGTACGCCTCTTTCCAAAGCGACGGCGTGTCAAAGTCCCGCAGGAACCACGCGCCGAAGCGGATACGGTCCCGATAGTGCGCGATCATTGCACGCTCGCGCTCGCCGTGCTTGACGTAATCGCCGATGGGGATCAGCGCGGGGGTGATGTGCGGGAGGTTTTCAAGCATCAAAGGCAGCGTTTTTTCCAAAGTCATCTCGCGCCGCGGGCGGCAAAGATTTTCCAGACGAACGCCGCGCTTGGCGAAATGATCCTTGTGTTGTAGGATATCCGCGATGCTGACGTGATTGACCAGATAAATGCAGTCAAACACGCCCAGCTCCTCCATATAAGGGAAGATCTCCTCTGTGACGGAGAAGGCCTTGTCCAGATGTACAAAGATGCGCCCGTCGCACGCGAGGAGGATCTCCTCTAACGTGGGAATGGGGAAGGGCGTTTGCACGCCGTAGGCGTCTTTTAAGCATAGCGTGCGCAGCTGAGCAAGCGTCCAATCCCGCAGCATGGGGGAGGTTGGATACCCTTGCTTGCCAAGCAGATCGGCCGCGTTCGTGGTGCGCGTCACGTTCTCGTCGTGCATACACACCCAAACGCCGTCCGCGCTTTTTTGAATGTCCACCTCGACGGCGTCTGCACCGCCGTGCCAGGCGCTGATCGCACCCTCCAACGAGTTTTCGGGGTAGAACACATGCTCGCCGCGATGCGCGATGACGAAGGGACGTCCTGCGGGATTTTGCAATACGTCCCGCTTTTGCGCGAGCGTGCGCTCCTTTGTGGGGCAGATGTACGCGTGACGGTAGCAGGGCGCAAACGCATCGGCATTTGCCGCGTAGCTTGCTCTTTCGGGGAGCGTTGCATGATAGCACAGCGTCTGCGTATCCACCGCGTCCGTGCGGGATAAAAGGGAGACCAGCATCGCGGCCGCCTCGGTAAGTCCTACGATATCGTTGCCCTGTATACAGACGCAACCGCCCTTTTCGCTTAGGCGGCCCTCGCCGTAAGGAGCGTGGGAGAGGGGCTCGATCAGGATATAAGCGGCGCCGCTTTCGGCGGTGCTTGTGATGGACAAATTCACGCCAAAGCGCTGCAAAATCCACCCGTGTAGCTTTTGCGCCACGGCGTTTGCCGTGGCGCAGGTTTCGTTGCAAAATATGCTGTGGTCAGCAAGCGGCCGACCAAGAAGGATCGGATTTTTCACAAAAAGCTCCTTTGTGCTTATTGCCAAGCTGCGGGACAGGTGCGGTTCTGCTTGAACCATTCCCATTCCTTCAAAATGCGGTTATCTCCGCTGCCGCATACCACGGTAAGTCCGCTCTTGTCGGTCAGTACCACGATATTGCCGTTCATCGATTGGAACGTGCCCTTTTCGTTGTCTGTGCAAAGCGTGGTGACGTAGATCTTGTCGGTATAGGGGGCCACGCGGTTGATGAAATCCTGCGTGGGGAACTGATTTTCATTGGTCTTGGTGTATTCGTCGCTACCTGCGCAGCAGCACATGCAAACGATCTCGGGCCGGATCACTTCCAGCAAGGCGGACGAGCTGGAAGTCTTGGAGCCGTGATGGCCTGCCTTGTAAAGGTTTACCTGGGGCAGGTCGGGGTTCAGCTCAACAAGCTTTTCCTCGCCCTCCTCCTCCAAGTCGCCCGTGAAGAGGTAGTTGTACTCGCCGTAGGTAAACAGCGTGCAGACGGAATAATCGTTTTCGGTTTCTGCCTCGTTATAGTAATAATAGCTGTCCAGAACAGTCATCGTTACGCCCATGCCAAGGTCAAAAGCACCATCCGTTTTCTGCTTTTCCACGCACTCGGCGGCCGTGAGGTGGGTCGCACCTGCGGCAACCTCGTCGTTGCGCTCCGAAACGTAGCGTCCGTACAGATTGGAGGTACCCTTGGTCTTATCCTGATTGGTCTGCTCGCCAAAGTCAATGATGGTGCCGACCTCAAACAGGTCGAAAAGACTGCCGTCCAGCTGGGTGAAGCCCGCGTAGTGATCCTGATGCGCGTGCGTCACGATCACGTATTCCAGCTTATTGTCCTCGCCGATATAATCGTCGATATAATCCGCAATGGTGGAGATACTGGACGTCTTGGAGCCCGCGTCGATGAGGATATCCACCTCGCCGATCTTGATGTAGGTGCAGTCGCCCGTATACTTGTTGCCAAGCTCCAAAAAGTGGATCTGCATCTCGCCCTGTACAAGGGACTTGGGAGCCACGTCGCTGTGGAAGGTGGCGGCGTGATAAACGGCAGCGCCGATCACACCAAAGGCGCAGCCCGCAAGCAGCGTGGTGATGCAAAGGAAAATCGTTAACGCCTTGGAAAACTTCTTTTTTCTCTTAGCCATTTCTGCCGTCCTCCTCAATTGCATCTACGGTAAATACGCGGATACGCTGGATCTTTTCTCCGCCCAGCTTGCCGTTGAACTTGATGCTGTTTACCGTGTAGGTAAGGGTGTAAACGCCCTCCTCGGCAGGGATCACGTAATTGCCGTTGGCGTCAACGGTGATGCCCTTGCCGGGCTCAACCTCTACCTTGCCCGCGCAGTTCATGCCAAAGGCAACGGCCTCATAGCCCTGTTCTGCATAGACGTAGGAGGTGCCCGCATCGATCGAGATCTGCGTGCTGCCCGTCAGCACAAAGCGGTCGTTTTTGGAAAGGAAGCTGCAAGCAAATACGCCCGCGGCCACGCCGACAAGCAGGAAAAGCACGGCCAGGAACTTGGTCAGGGGGTGAAGATTTTTGATCTTCTTTTTCAGGGTGCGCTTGGCCTTGCGCTCGCCCTTTTCCACGGCGGTGTCAAAAGCATTTGTTTTTTTGGTTGCCATATTCTTCTCCTTTTGGTTTTTATACTTATATTATAGCGGATTTCCCCTGCGTATGTCAAGCGAAAAAAAGCAAAAATCCCCCACCGTAGTGGGGGATTTTTGCTTTTGCCGATCAGAACAGCTCCTCAAAGCGGCCCGCTTTTTTGGCGCGCACGCGCACCGTGCCAAGCGTGTTCCAGATCTCCTCTGCGCTGTGCAGGATCAGCACGATGGGAACGAGAACGGGAACGTCGATCTGGTGCTTCATCACCAGCAGCGCAACAGCGCAGATGCAAAGCAGCGCAGCGGAAAGCAGAAGGCCGATCCAATGCTTCATGCCAAAGGCCTTGGCATCGAAGGCGGTCTGCAATTTAAGCAGCGAGTCGATCAGCACGTAAACGCCGATGGCGTAGGGGATCGCGGGCTGTATGCTGTCGGGGCTGATGATACACAGTACGCCGAATACCGCGCAGAAGCCGCCAAGTCCCAGGTCGTGCTGGAACGCCAGGCGGTAAAGATCGTTGGAAAAATAGCCGAGCAGACGGCCGATGCCAAGCACGACAAAGCAGCCGCCGATCAGGTAACGGCTGATCAGGGATTGGATCTCGGGCCAGGCCAGCAAAAGAATGCCGGCAAGGCCAAACAACAGTGAGGTGGCAACGTGCGTCACACGTGCCTGTTTGACGATATCAAGCTTTTTCATAAGCGGTTCCTTTCCACCGCATTCCTTTTGGGGGAGGCGGTGCTTTTGCGAAAATAGGTGTAAAAAGGGTGAAAAACAGGAAACTCAGTCATTTTTTGAAAAATGACCAAATCAGGCAAACAATGCCTGTAAAAGCGGCAGCAGCTCCGTATCCTGAACGGTAACGTTTTTGTCTGCACGCATGATGTCAAGGCAAAGACCGATCATCGCGTGGCGCACGAAGCGCAGCGCGGTGGGGGTGGGGGATATGCCCTCATTTTGCAGCATACATTCCCGCAAAACGGGTTCCAGACGTGTGCCGAGATAGCGCTCCAATCCCTCGTGCCCCAAGGAAAATGCCAGCATTTTGGCCGCGCGCGGGCGCGAGGCGGTGAAGTCGCGGGAGTAGCGTAACAGGCTTAATAACAGGGATTGCGGGGATTTTTCCTGCGCCAAGGAGGCCGCGGTCATGTCACAATATTCCTCCAACACCGCATAGATGTCCTGAAAATAATAATAGAAGGTGTTGCGGTTGATCCCGCATTCGTCCACCAGGTCACGCACGGTGATCTTTTCCAAGGGCTTTTTTTCTATCAGCAGCAAAAAGCTGTCGATGATCGCTTTTTTGGTAAAGGACGGCATTGCGTTTTTCCTCCCTTCAAAAAGGATAAGTGATGAAAACATTATAACAAAAAAACGCTTTTTTTGCAACCCCAAGGGGCGAAAAGCGAAAAAAGGCGAAAAAAGGGTATTTACAAAATGTTCGCTTTTATGATACAATGTACATATATAAATTTTCAGGGAGGCAAGCATGAAACACATATTTGTATACAATCCCGCTGCGGGGCGCAACTCTAAGGTTGCCATTGAAGCCTTGCAGGAGAAAATGAAGGAATATGACGGCAAACTTGAATACGAGTTTTACTATACAAAATCGCAGCGCGATGCGACTGCATTTATCAAGGAGCGTTGTGCCGCAGAGCCGGATGAGCAGCTGCGCTTTTATGCGTGCGGCGGCGACGGTACCGCCAACGAGGTGCTGCACGGTATCATTGATCAGCCCAATGCCTCGATGACCATTTATCCTTGCGGCAGCGGTAACGATTTCGTGAAGTATTACGGCGGCTCCGAGCCCTTCCTGGATATTGATGCACTGATCGCGGCAGAGGAAACGTCCATTGACGTGATGCGTATCGACGATCGCTATGCGCTCAACGTAACGAACTTCGGCTTTGATACCGAGGTGGCAAAAACGATGATCGCCGTCAAGCACAAGAAGCTGATCGGCGGCAAGCATGCGTACACCACGGGTATCGTGAAGGCGCTGCTTACTGCGATGAAGAACAAATGCACCGTATGGGTAGACGGCGAGCAGCTCAACGACGGCAAAATGCTGCTTTGCACCGTGTCCAACGGCCGATACGTGGGCGGCGCGTTCTGCTGCGCACCTCGCTCGGATAATACCGACGGCCTTTTGGAGATCTGTCTGGTCAGACCCATTTCCCGCTTTACCTTCGTCAAGCTGCTGACCCCCTATAAAGAGGGTGTGTATCTGGACGATCCCAGATTTGAAAAGTATATTACTTACCGCCGCGGTAAGGCGGTGCGTGTGAAGGCACCCGAGGGGTTTGCTTTCTCGCTGGACGGTGAGATCGTTTACAAGAACGATTTTACCATCGAGATCTGCCCCGCCGCCATTCGCTTTGCCATTCCCGCCGCGCCTTGTGCCAAGGAAGAGCCCGCAGTGGAAGAAGAACCCGCAACGGTATAAAAAAAGGAAGGACGCCACGCGTCCTTCCTTTTTTATTTCACAACCTTTTCCTGTTGCAAAAGCGTGTAGATCTCCTCGGTGGCAAGGCGTGCCTTGGTGACAAGATCCTTGTCGCCCTGCGGCAGGCAGTAGTAGGTAATGGCGTTGGTGCCGAAGGAGATCACGTCCCCCAGCTCGTACCAGTTATAGTCTGCATTGAGGGTGTAGGTGGCGTTCGGGCGGTGCGTGTAGTCCAGCTCGCCGCGCGCATCGGTCAGATGGAACCCCTCCTTGGTATGTGTCAGATGTCCCGAGCCGATGTGGTACATGCATTTTCCGTCCGAGAACACGTAGATATCCACGTCCGTATCCAGAGAATAGGTGCCGTCCAGCAATTCCTTGCGCACGCACTCGCGTTCCCAATTCATCCAGTCGGGGACGTGGGGGAATTCGCTTTTTCCGTCGGCGGCACGCATCAATCCGTATTCGTCCAGCTCCCATTGCTTGCCGCAAGCGTGGCAGGTAAGAAGCGTTCCTACACCGCGTGTTTTTCCCTCTGCATGGCAGGCAGGGCACTTGTAAAGCAGGCGATTGAGGTAGTCGGCGCGATCCGGCTCGTCAATGCGGATCTTGTTTTCCCACTGCCAGCGGAAGGCGTCGAATTGAAAAGCGTTTTGTATGATCTCGCCGATCTCCTCGGCGGATTTTTCTTTCAGATCCTCGGCGGAAAGCAGGTATTCCATTCTGGCGCTGACGTTCACCTCGCGGCGGTGCAGCTGGTTATACAGCGGCTGGCGGGCAAAGGCGCCCTCTGTGCGGATCATGACCACGGGAACGCCCATCATCTTGGCGCACTTGCCGAGCGCATCGGGCAGGCGCGTGGGGGTGCCGTCCAGCGAATAGCCCGCCTCGGGGAACATCAATACCGAGCTTTTCAGCTTTTGGAAGCAATAGCGCATGTCGCGCACCAAGGCAAGATCTGCCACGAACTTGTTGGTGGGAATGCAGCCGAGCGAGCGCATCAGGTAATGCTTGCCCACAAAGCCGTCCGCGGTGCAAACGATATTGAAGGGACGGGGGTAAAGCACCGTAGAGGCAATTTTCAGATCAATAAAGCTGGAATGGTTCATCAAAAACAGCGCCGGCTCGCGCTTGCCAAGACGCTCCATTCCCACACGCTCACAGGAAAAATGCGTGGCGCGCAGATCGGGGGCGGAAACGATGCGCAGAAGCGTTCGCCAGAAAAGGTTCTGGTACTTCGGCTTTTTGCGCTGATACGGGGAGAGGGCGGCTATCTCCGAAAAGCTTTTTTCCTTTACCTTGATCTTCATGTAAAATGCTCCTTCTCAAAAGTCCTTATCACTATTGTATCACACGTACGCGCGCGTGACAAGAAACAAAAAGGCCCTTTTTGTAACAAATAGGAAAAAACAGTGGAAAACTTGACAATATACCCCCCGATATGTTATGATATTGAGGAGATAATTTTAAAATCTACGCAAAGGGAGAGAGTTTTGTGAAAAAAGCACTTTGTATGATATTAGCGCTGCTGATCTGCCTTGGTGCCTGCACGGCCCTGGTTGCCTGCGGACACGAGCATCAGTTCGGCGAGGAATGGAACAAGGACACGACGCATCACTGGCACGATTGCACCGCCGAGGACTGCGATGAGCAGGAAGAGAAGGGCGAGCACGATTGGGACGAGGGCACGGTGACGTTGCACCCCACGGCCAATACAGATGGCGTACGGAAATATACCTGTAAGGTATGCGGTGGTAGCAGGACGGAGAGCATTCCCGCAGATCCTACCGCAACCGAAGCGGAATGGGGAGCTGCCCTTTTGATGCAGGACGAGAATTTCGTGATGACGATCGTCCGCGGCAATAAAAATCTGATCGTGAAAAAAAGAGGCGGCATCGTCATGACGACGGATCCGCAAACGGTAAATCTCAGCCAGAATTACTATGTGACAGAGGGCGGGAAATACTATTGCTATACCGTGGATGGTGAGCAGGTGACGAAGGCGGAGATCACGCAGGAGGCCTATCAAAGCGCGACGACCCTGGTGGATCTGCAAGCACTGGCGTATGCGGACTTTACGTATAGCCAGAGCGGCCTTGTGTACACGGCAGCATCGATTACCGTGGGAAGCATTACTTACGCAAACGTACATGTCGCGTTTGCGGCAAAAAAGATCACCAACATTTCCTTTACCAGACAAGAGGCGGGCAAGCCCAACGAAGAGGTTGTGATTACCGTGACCTATGGCACTGTATCAAGCAATCTTGTTTTGCCCCAGGTGACGGGTTAAAGCAAATATCAGAAAACGCGGGCAACTCTGCCCGCGTTTTCTTTATGGTGCACTGTTGTGGGGAAGGGGGAGCCTTATGCGGATTACGGGTGCTCGTCCATTTCAAATCGCTGCGCGCTTTGAAAAGCTAACTCCGTCTTGGCGGCCACGCCGCCATTTGCTTTGCAAAACCGACGGAGTTGCCCGCCCCGCCTTCGGCTGGACGGCTTTTCACGCCCGTAATCCATTGCCAAATGACAAAAAAAGCACCCATTCGGGTGCTTTTTTTGTCATTTGGAGCGGATTACGGGGCTCGAACCCGCCACCTCGACCTTGGCAAGGTCGCGCTCTACCAAATGAGCTAAATCCGCAAAATGGTGCCTCCGGTCGGAATCGAACCAACGACACGGGGATTTTCAGTCCCCTGCTCTACCAACTGAGCTACAGAGGCAAAATACTGGCGACCCGGATGGGACTCGAACCCACGACCTCTAGCGTGACAGGCTAGCGTTCTAACCAACTGAACTACCGGGCCAAAATCATCGCGCGAGGAAGGTGCTTCATCCGGCGACCAGTATATTATAGCACACCTTTTTGTGCTTGTCAATACCTTTTTTGAATTTTTTTAAAAAAGTTTTTCCAGGTTTTCGGGGGTGAAGCGATAGCTGTTATTGCAGAACTGGCAAGAGATCTCCAGCTCCTCAGGCTTGCCCTCGGCGATCTGCTCATCCAGCATGCGGCGCAGCTCTTTTTTGCCTACGGAATGCAGTGCTGCGGCCATACGCTCACGCGAGCAGGTGCATTTGTAATCCACCTCGATCTCGTCGAACAGGTCGTATTCGATGCCGTCCAGGGCGATCGCGGCGATCTGCTCGTTAGAAAGGCCCTTTTCAAATTGCTTGGAAATGTTGGTAAGAGATGCGGCGTTCTTTTCCAGCTGATCCACCACAGCGGGATCGGCAAAGGGAAGCAGCTGCACCAGTACACCGCCTGCGGCAAGGCAGGAAAGATCCTTGTTCACCAGCACGCCCAGGGCGCAAAGGGTGGGGATCTGCTCGCTGATGGCGAAATAGGAGGCAATATCCTCCGCGATCTCACCGCTTACCAAGGGAATGGTGCCGTTGGTCGGCTCTTGACCGCCCATATCTTTGAGCACCGTCATCGTGCCCCCGCCAATGGCGCTGCCAACGTCCAGCTTGCCGTTCGGTTTGAGGGGGACGTCTGCGTCGGGGTGCTGCACGTAGCCGCGCACGTTGCCCATGTAATCGGAGGCCGCGATCAGCTTGCCGAGCGGGCCTTCACCCGTTACGGTGATCGACATACGGTCCTCCTTCTCGCCCATCATGCAGCCCATCATCGAGCAAGCCGTCAAAAGGCGGCCGAGTGCGGCGGTGGCCACGGGGGAGGTTTGGTGGATACGGATCGCCTCGTTTACGATGGGGCGGGAATTGAGAACGATGATGCGGGCGCTTCCGTCGCGCGTCATGCCGCGTAAAATGGTTGCCTGTTCCATAAATGCTCCTTATTTCTTACATCTTGCCGCCACGTACCAGCGCTCGGTGTGCGCGTCGGGGGCGTCGAATTGATAGTTTTTGAAAAATGCGATATCGGCAAAGCCCGCGCGCATCAGCGCATCGGTCAGCTGGGCTTGTGTGTAGCAGCGCTCGGTATGCTCCTCGTCAAGTCGGGTGTACTTGCCGTCCTTGCCTTCGGTGAAGATTGAAAGGTAAAAGCTGCAAAGTCCGCTTTCCCTGTCATAGCTGTTTTGCCAAGCACAAAGCGAGGTGTCGTCCTCCAAGACGTAGGCATTATCCCCGTAAACGGTATCAAATTTATGGGGCGTGTTGACGTCAAACAGGAAAATTCCGTCGGGGTCCAGATAGTTATGCACCAGCGAGAAGCAACGGTCAAGATCGCCGTCCTCAACCAGATAGTTCACACAATCCAGTGTGCTGACCACGCCGCCGACCGTGCCGTACAGCTCAAATTCGCGCATATCCTGCTGCAAGAAAAGAATTCCGCTTCTGCCCTCGTTCCACATGCGCTCGTATGCGCGGGAGAGCATCTGCTCGCTGCCGTCCACGCCGATCATATCGTACCCGCGTGCGGCAAGTGCCATCGTCATCGCGCCTGTGCCGCAGCCCAGATCCAGCACAAGCGAGGGGGAGATCCCATAGCGTGCGCAGCACGCCGAGAAAAACGCGGCGTATTCATCGTAATTCGGTTTTTCGCCCAGTCGGTCGTAGACCGCTGCCAGCGCTTCGTAGGCCTTCATATGCGTCCCCCTTTTTTGATATCTTTTATATTTTACCTTATTTTTAAGATAAAGTAAAGTGGTTTGCACAAATTTGCCCAAAAAGTCGGTCAATATCCCCCGCGCCCATCACCACCACGGTGTCACCGGGGCAGATCTCCTCGCGCAAGGTGCGTGCAATTTCCGCAAATCCGCCAACAAAGGCGGCGCACTCCCCGATCTCTTCGGCAAGCAGCGCGGCGCTCATACCCTGTGTGTCGGTTTCTCTTGCGGGATAGATATCCGCTACGATCACGCGATCCGCCAAGCGAAGCGCGGTGCAGAATTCTGCGAAAAACGCCTTGGTACGCGTGTAGGTGTGCGGCTGAAACACTGCGAATATCCGTCCCGTTTTGGGGGTAATTTGTCTTGCGGTGAGAAGCGAGGCACGGATCTCTGCGGGATGATGGGCGTAATCGTCAAAAAACGCCGCCCCGCAAAAAAGCCCGCGGTAGCTCATGCGGCGCTCGGCGCCCCGAAACGCGGAAAGCGCTTTGGCGATATCGTCCGGCGAGATGCCCGCATCCAGCGCGCACAGCGCCGCTGCCAGCGCGTTTTTGACGTTGTGCTCGCCCGGCACGGCAAGGTGTATCTTGCAAACGGTGCGCCCCTTAAAAACAAGCGAAAAACACCCCCGTCCCGCCTCGTATTGCAGATCTTCGGCATGGCAATCGCCCGCATCAAGCCCGAACGTGCATACGTGTGCGTGCGCGCGCGCCATTTCCTTGTTTTCCGTCTCGCAGATCAGTGTGGCTGCTCCTTTTGCGAATTTTTGAAAGGAGGCAAGCAGCTGCGCTTTATCTCGAAAGAAATCTGCGTGATCAAAATCCGTGTTTAATACCACGGCCGTGGTGGGGGAAAAGCAGAGAAAGGAATTGCCGTATTCGCACGCCTCAAAAATGCAGGCCTCTCCCTTGCCGAAGCGCGCCGTATCCCCCGTGGGCAGGATCGCGCCGCAAAAGGTGGTGGGATCCCGTCCCGCCGCCGCGAAGATCGCATCCAGCATAGCCGTGACCGTGCTTTTGCCGTGACTGCCCGCTACGCCGATGCGCGCGGGGAAGCTATCGCATACTGCCCCCAACAGATCTGCACGGGAAAGCACGGGTAAGCCCATTCCGACTGCCGCGCGGTATTCTGCATCCTCGGGCGAGATCGCCAGCGTGTAGATCACCGCATCATACTCGGCCACGCGCGCGGGATGATGGCCGATATAGACGGGGATGCCCGCTTCGCGCAAGGCTTTGACGGCTTTCCCCGCAACCGTGTCAGAGCCCGCCACATCAAATCCCCGCATACGGCAAAAAAGCGCCAGCGAGGACATCTGCACGCCCCCGATGCCGATGAACCATAATTTTTTTCGCTCCCGCAAAAGCGCCTGCACGCCCGCTTTGCCTAAAAATGTATTTGTAAGAGGCATTTTGTTCTCCTTTATTGAAAATGGTCAAAAAATGCAATAATTTCCCTGCCGTTTTCACAAAATAGTCACAAAACGGTAGAATAATCGCCACAGAGCCAATTTATACTATAACCATCAACCGGCTTACCATAAAGTTCCGGAAAACGGAGGCAAATCATGAAAATCACAGATATCAAGATCCGCAAGCTTTTCGACGAGGGCCCCATGAAGGCCGTAGCATCGGTAACCTTTGACAGCCAGCTGGCCGTTCACGACATTAAGGTGATCTATGCGCGTGAGCGTTATTTCATCGTCATGCCCAGCCGCCAGAACCCCGATGGCACTTACCGTGACATCGTGCATCCCATCAACGCCCAGTTCCGCGCTACCTTAGAGGATGCCGTGATCAAGGCCTTTGAGGAAGCATTGGAGGCCGCCAAGCAGGAGAGTGCCGTGGGTGAGGAAGCCACCGCCCCCGTACTGTAACAGTGTATGCATCGCCGCCCTGCGCGGTGAAAAGCCCGGGGGAGCCCCCCGCC
>JAZQWF010000024.1:0-2320 GCA_045632185.1 Eubacteriales bacterium | reverse complement strand
ACCAAAGGCTCCACGTTCAAGGGCCCGTTCCACCTCCCCCGCTGCCTTGCGATGGTGGGTGGTATGATGGGCGAGATCCTTGATGAATAAGCCCCCAAACGGTATGAAAAAACGGAGGAAAACACCATGATAAATATGCGTATTGCGGGCAGGGGCACCGTCCCCGCCGGAGAATACGACAAGGTGTCACTGAGCGGCAGCGGCCGTCTTTTTGGCGAGGTGCGCTGCAACAATTTCTCGGCATCCGGCACAAGCAAGGGCGAAAGCATCACGTGTGCCGAGCGCTTCAAGGTGTCCGGAGCAAGCTCCTTTTCGGGTACGGTCAAGGCAAAGAACGTCCGCACAGCGGGCTCCTTTTCCTGCGGCACTCTGGTGGCCGAGGAGCAGCTGAGCGCTTCCGGCTCGTTGCGCGTCGGCGGTGACGTGCAGGCAAAAAGCGTATGCATCGCGGGCGAACTTGAATGCAACGGCGCGCTTTGCGCCAAGGAGGCGGAGCTGCAAGCCGACAAGCCCATGCGACTGGATAGCATCACGGGCGGTAACGTTCGCACGCGAAGAAAGCTGATCTCGATTTTCCGCAAAAGACGCGTAAACGTCACCACGGCAATCGAAGGCGACACGCTTGATCTGGAATACGTCACCGCCCCGCGCGTGACGGGACACAATATCATCATCGGAAAAGGGTGCAGGATCGATCTCGTACAGCATAGCGGCGAGATCAAGATCTCCCCCAAGGCAACCGTAGGAAAGGTGGAAAAAACATGAATAAGACAGACAACGGTATGAAAAAATCAAACGTTTGGGCGCTGTTGCCCATCGGCATCTTTATTGTTTTGTATCTGGGACTTGGTATTCTTTTCGAGTACGTTATGAAGATCCCGATGGGCTTTTACAACGTGCCGATCGTGGTGATCTTTCTGGTGGCCCTGCTTGTGGCGTGCCTGCAAAACAAGGATCTGAATTTAGAGGAAAAATTCGCCCTGATGGGGCGCGGCGTGGGAGATAAAAACATCATCATCATGATCCTGATCTTCCTGCTCGCGGGCATCTTCGTGGGCGTGGTCGGTAGGGGCAGCGCCGAGAGCGTGGCGTACTTCCTGCTCTCGATCATTCCGCCCCGCTTTGCGGTGTGCGTGCTGTTCCTTGTCAGCTGCTTCGTATCCACGGCGATGGGTACCTCGGTGGGTACGATCACGCTGATCACCCCCATCGCGGTGGCGATCGCAACCTCCTCCGGCTTTTCCGTTGCGCTTTGCGTGGGTACGGTCATGGGCGGCGCCATGTTCGGCGACAACCTTTCCTTCGTATCCGACACCACCATCGCCGCCTGCAACGGTCAGGGCTGCGCGATGAAGGATAAATTCCGCGCCAACTTCGCTATCGTCCTGCCCGCCGCGATCCTGACGATCGCACTGATCCTGATCCTGTCCCTGCGTGCGGATATCACCCCCTTGGAGATCAAATCCTATAACCTGGTGCAGATCATTCCCTACGTACTGGTGCTGATCGGCGGTATCGTGGGCATCAACGTTTTCGTCACGCTGCTTGGCGGCGTGGTGTCCGGCTGCATCATCATGCTGGCCACGGGGGCGGTGGATTTCCCCACCCTGCTTGGCAATATGGGCAGCGGCGTGTCGGGCATGTTTGAAACCTCAATGGTCGCGGTGCTGGTCGCGGCGCTTTGCGCGCTGATCCGCGAGGCGGGCGGCTTCCAGGCACTGCTTAGCGGTATCCGCCGCGTGTTCCGCGGCAAAAAAGCGGGACAGCTTGGCGTGGGACTTCTGGTTGGTCTGATGGATATTGCCACCGCCAACAACACGGTAGCCATCGTCATGGCAAACCCCATCGCCAAGGAAATGGCCGAGGAGTACGGCATTCCCAAAAAGAAAACGGCGTCCCTGCTTGACACCTTCTCCTGCATCTTCCAGGGGATCCTCCCCTACGGCGCGCAGATGCTGGTTGCGCTTTCCGCCGTGCAGGTACTGGGGCTGGAGCTGAGCGCCTTTGAGGTCATCGCGCACCTCTTTTACCCGATGCTGCTGCTTGCAAGCTGCCTTGTGTTTATCTTCCTTGTGCCGGAGCGCACAGAGAAAAACTAAGCAAAAAAGGATCTCCGCACGGAGATCCTTTTTTGTTGCCCTCTCGACAAGCGATCGCCCGCACCTCCCAAGAGGTGATTTCCCTCCTCCCGCGATAAAAAACCGCGCTTTTTTTATTTTTTTGCAAAATGGGGTTGCAAATTTCGCACGGTTGTGATATAATACCTCTGTTGTATAGGGGTATAGTTCAGTCGGTAGAACACTAGTCTCCAAAACTGGGT
>JAZQWF010000023.1:0-8426 GCA_045632185.1 Eubacteriales bacterium | reverse complement strand
TAGGGGAAACTTTCCCAAAAGTTTCCCCTAACGCGTCCCCGCAAAACCAAAGGGCTGTCGCTCTTCTCGCGTGGCGAGTGGCGACAGCCCTTTTGGCTTATTGTGCGGCGACGGGCTCCTCGGCCTCGTCGTCGGCTTCCTCAAAAGAGGAAAGATCCATTTTCGGCTTGCGGGAAAGGCGCATTTCGCTGGTTTCCAGCAGGTCAAACAGAGATTTGATGGGAAGGATCTCGATCTCCTCGCCCATTTCCTTGGCGATCTGATAGCGGGGATCGTTCTCCGCATCCTCCCAAACGTACAGGGTATCCGCCTCCTTGGTGGAAAGCGTGTAGCGGCCGCCTGCGTTGGTGATCATCTGCACCAGATACAGCATTTCGTTGAAGTGCGTGCGCTGATAGTTGACGCCCACAGTCACGGTATGTCCGGAAAGCAGGGGCGGCTTGCGCGTTTTCTTGGGGGCAACGGTACTGAGGAACTTGACGAAAAGCTCCGCGTTGTGCGAGCCGCGCTCCATGTAGTTGGCGGTGTCGGGCGTATCGTCCTGTACCTGCTCAACCGTGTCGGTCTTTTTCTTCTTGGAGCGGTTGCGCTTTTTCTTTTTCTCGCCCTCGGGCTTTTTCCAGGCGTAATCGATCACGCCGTTCTCGGTAGAGCCGCCGCAATCGGGGAACATTTCCATAAGCCCGGGAATGTTGGTGCCGTGATAGGCGGCGATCGCCTTCATGATCAGCATCGTGTTGTAGGCGTCCTCGTCCGAGCGATGGAGGTTTTCCGGCTCGATCTGGCACCAGGAAAGAAGCGAGTCTTCCAGGTTCTTGGCGGTGTTGTTGACGGGCTGGCGGGCGTAAAGCTGCTGCACGTCATAGAACTTATAGGTGTAGGGGGCGAGGCCGTAGCGCTTGCAGTCGTCATGCAGGAAATGCACGTCGTTGGTGACGGCATAGCCGATCACCATCGTGTCCTCGTCCTCAAACATCTCGCGGAAGCGATCGTAGAAGTCGGGGAAGGGGGGCATATCCTTGAAGATCTCTCGCGGATATGCCATCATCTTCTTCGCCACGTACCAGTCAAAGCGGTCGCGCGGATTGATCAGCACGTCCTCTTTATCGTGAAGGACGTTGAAATTCTCGTCCGTGATCACGTAGCCAAGACTGAATATCTTGGCGCAGTTCTGGTAGCAGTTGGCACACTCAATGTCAAAAAACAGATATTTCATCAAGCTCTCACTTTACAAAATCCATCACGTCAAGGCCGAGCATCGGCAGAAGGCGCGTGAGAAGGATACGGTAGCGCATGTAGGAGTGGTAGCGCAGGCCCTTGGCAAGCAGCTCGTCGTCTACGTGTACGTCGGCGGGCTCGGTGGGGGCACCTGCGGCCTTCATCATCGCCATCATCTCCTCGTCGGTGGGGAGAACGGTCTTGATGATCTGGCGGATCTGGGGCCAGATCGCTTTCAGACGGGCGGGATCGACCTTGTCCATAATGCTGGGGGTGTTGACCTTCATCAGGTCTGCGTGCTGGGTTGCATCAAACTGTGCGCGGATCAGATCCCAGTCGGTGTTCTCTACAACGGGGTTCACGTCTTCTACGCGGTCTGCGATGTTGTGGTAGATACGGTTGATCAGTACGGAGGCAACGCCAACCTTCTTGCCGTGGAATTCGGGCCAGATGTTGCGGGCCAGCTTGTAGCACTCCCAGTAGTGGGAAACCACGTGCTCGGCACCGGAGGCGGGACGGGAGGATTTTGCCAGCTTCATGCCAAGGCCGGAAAGGATCAGGCCCTCCATGATGTTGCCGGCGGCTGCCTCGTCCTCAGAGTTTACCTTGTCGGCAAGCTCCACGACCTTCTTCACGCCCTGCATGGTGATGTCGGCAACGGCGGGGCAGTAGTACTCGTCGATCAGCAGGTTTGCGATCTGCCAGTCGGCGATACCGATGTACTTGGCGACCATATCACCAAAGCCGGCGGCCTTCAATTCCAGGGGGGACTTAGCCAGCACCTTGGTGTCGGCCAGAATGATGCGGGGCTGCTCTACAAAGTAGGAATTCTTGAAGTTGTTTTCCACGATGGGAGCGGTATCGGAGGCAAAGCCGTCCATAGAGGGAGCGGTTGCCACGATGCAGAACTGCTTTTTCTGCTGGAAGGAAGCCACGCGGCAGATGTCGTTGATCGAGCCCGTGCCAACAGCGATGATGCCGTCCACGTCAGCGCAAAGTGCCTCAACCTCACGAACCTGCTCGATGCGGGCGTAGGTCATGTTCTGGTAAACCAGCTTCTTGATCTCAAAGCCGGCTGCCTCAATGGCCTCGGCAGTGCCTGCTGCTGCGGTCATAGCGTTCTGGTCGGAAACAAGCAGAACCTTCTTGGGGAAGTTTGCGTCGGCAAGGATCTTGCCCATGCGTGCGGTCAGGCCGCTTTCGATCTCAACGATCTCGGTGACAAAGGTATGCTGTCTGCCACAGGGGCAGTTTTCCAGGGTGTGCAAAATCTTTTTCAAATCCATAGAAGAGAACCTCTCTTTCAAAAATTCAACATCTTTAATTATACCGCATAACATATAGTTTGTCAAGCGCGCGCGCGTATTTGTGTAAAAAATGTGCGTGCGCAGGCGCGTGTGATGCTTGATTTTTTGCAAAAAATTTGCTATAATGATGGCAATACACAAAAAAGGATGAGGACGATGTTAAAAAAAGTCAGGATCAGGATCGTGACCGACCGCACTGACGTGCAAAAGGGGCTTTTTGATAAGAAAGCCACCTTCGATACCCATAATGCTGAAAACGAGCATGGCGAGATGACGGTGGAGGGCAGATATCACGACGACGGTATCCGCGTGGCGATCTCCTATGACGAAAGCGAGCTTTCGGGAATGGAGGGCTCGCGCGCGACGATCTCGTATCAGAAAAACGAGCCGGGTGTGATCACCATGCTGCGCACGGGCAGCGTTAAGACTGCGCTGCTTTTTGAAAAGGGGCGTTGCCACGAATGTGTGTATCAGACGCCGCTTGCTCCCTTTGACGTGCGCGTGCAGACGGACGAGGTCAATAACTCCTTGGAGGGTGTGGGGGTGCTTTACCTGGATTACACCGTAGAGCTGAGGGGCGCCCAGCCGCAAAGAACGAAAATGACGCTTTCGCTCCTGCCCAGCTTTGACAAGCCGCAGGGCGTGTAAAATCATACCGTTTGGCACTTAATTTCGTCTTCGGAGTTTAAAATATGCAAAAAATAGTCAAGGCCGCCTTCCGCGACACGCTCCCTGTGATGACGGGGTATCTGGTGCTCGGCTTTGGGTTTGGCCTTTTGTTAAAGGCGAGTGGGTATGGCATGCTTGTGGCCTTTTTGATGAGCTTTCTGATCTACGCGGGCTCTATGCAATACGTCACTGTGGGGCTTCTGACGGGCGGTGCTTCGTTACTTACCGTGGGCATCACCACGCTGATGGTCAACGCAAGACACCTGTTTTACGGTGTGTCTATGGTGGACAAATATCAGGGGACGGGTGCAAAAAAGCCGTATCTGATCTTTGCGCTGACCGACGAGACCTATTCCTTGGTCTGCGTCGATCACGCAGGCGTCCCGCCCGAGCGCAGAACCGATTATTGCCTGCTTGTTTCCGCTTTTGATCATTTTTATTGGGTGATCGGCTCGGTGCTTGGCAGCTTGGCAGGCGCGGTGCTTACCTTTAATACCGAGGGAATTGATTTTGCCCTGACGGCGCTGTTTTTGACGGTATTTGTTGAGCAATGGCTAACGGCAAAGAAGCACCTGCCCGCCTTGATCGGCGTGGGGGCCTCCTTGCTTGCACTGGTGATCTTTGGCGGCGAGAATTTTTTGATCCCCGCGATGCTGTTGATCGCACTGTTCCTCGGTCTTTACAAAGGAGGGGAGTGCAATGCCTGATTTCCGTACTCTTCTTGTTATTGGCGTGGTGGCGCTGGTGACGGCGTTGCTTCGTTTTCTGCCCTTTCTTTTGTTTGGCGGCGGTGCCAAAACGCCCGCGCTGATCGAAAGATTAAGCAAAACGCTTCCGTTTGCCATTATGGGCATGCTGGTGGTCTATTGCTTGAAGGGCGTGCATTTTACTGCCGTTGGGGGCTTTCTGCCCGCGCTGATCGCCTGCGCTGTGGTCGTGGGACTGCACGTCTGGCGTCGGAACACCCTGCTTAGTATCCTTTCCGGCACGGTGTGCTATATGCTGCTTGTCCAGCTGGTGTTTTGAGAAAGAAAAAGGTGACTGTTTTCACAGTCACCTTTTTTCTTTACCCGTTAGGGGGCTAAAATCAGATCTTGAAGTGCGGCGGGGGTGTCGGCAAATACCGTGGCACCTGCTTCTGCCAGGCAATTTCGATCACGGAAGCCCCAGGTCACAGCCACGCAGGCAAGCCCCGCATTTTTGGCGGTCAACACGTCCACGTCCGAGTCGCCGATATACACGGCGTCCTCTGCCGCGGCACCCAGCGTATCCAGTACGTGCCAGACCATATCGGGCGCGGGCTTGGCGGGGCGCTTTTGTGTGTCCTCTCCAAGGGCCACATCAAAAAGATCACCGAAATATTGCTTGACGAGCGGTTGCACGGCAAAATCGGCTTTGTTGGATACCACTGCCGTGCGTACGCCCTGCGCGCGGAGCGCTGCAAGCATCTGTAAAATGCCCGCATAGGGCGCGGTTTTATCTGCGCAATGCGCGCCGTAATAGGCCTTGAAATCTGCAAGGACCTTGTCGATCAGGGCGTCGTCCGTGCCGCACGGCACAGCGCGCTCGATCAGCTTGCGGATACCGTTACCCACGAAGCTGCGGATCTCCTCGCGTGTGCGCGAGGGCATATTGTTGGCGGCAAGCACCGCGTTTGCGGCGTCGGCAAGATCGTCCAGCGTATTCAGGACCGTGCCGTCCAGATCAAAAAGTGCAACCTTAAAACTCATACCGTTCCTCCACTTATTTCTGTTTGGGACGGATCTTGCCCGCCTCGATGGCCTCGACGATGTCGGCGATCAATCCCTCGCCGCAATCGCAAAGCACGAAATCGCAGATCTTTTTGACCTCATCCAACGCGTTGGCGGGGCAGATGGCGATATCTGCCGCTTTCAGCATCGGGATGTCGTTTTCAAAGTCACCGCACGCAATGATGGTGCGCGCACCAAGCTCGGGGGTAACCTTACGCATCTTGTCGATGCCCACGGCCTTGCTGGAATGGGGGAGCTGCACCTCCAAGGCGCGCGCGCTGGACGTCGTTTTGCCAAATCGCTCGCCGAATACGTGCTCGAAGTCGCGGCGCAGCTGCAGGATGCGCTCGGGATCGCTGACGAACACCACCTTGTACCAGTCGTCCATCGGCCAGTCCTGCAGGGGAAGGTCGTACACGACGATGCCTTCCGCATAGCCGACCGCGGGCGGTACTTCTACGCCGTCGGGCACGAGAAAGCGGATCTGCTCGCGTGCGTTGGCGCGGTATGCGATATCGGGGCAGTATTGCGCCGCGAATGCGATCAGATCTGCGGCGTCTTTGGGGGAGAGAAGCTCCTCAAAGAAATATTCTTTTGTCCGGAAGTCGTAAAGATACGCGCCGTTGCAATGCGACGAGGGCGCGTTGAAGATCTTGGCGGGATCTCCCGTGGTGGGGGCGATGGTGATGTGCGGACGCCCCGTGTTCAGGGTAAAGCATCCCCCGTTTGCGTTAAAACGCGCAATGGCGTCCAGATTTCGCTGTACGACCTCGCCTTTTTTGTTCAAAAAAGTGCCGTCCAGGTCGGACGCGATCAGAAAGTTGGAAAAATCACTCATGGTATACCTCCTCATTGAGAAAGACGGCGCAAAATATCCAGCAGCGCGGCAAAATCGGCGGGCAGCGGTGCTTCAAAGTGCATCTGTGCCTGCGTGCGAGGGTGTGTCAGTGTCAGCTCCCCTGCGTGTAAAACCTGCCCGTGAATGAGCTTGCGGTGATCCGCCTCAAAACGCGTACCGTTACCGCCGTAAACGGGGTCACCCAAGAGGGGATGCCCCAGCGATGCCATATGCACGCGGATCTGATGCGTGCGCCCCGTTTCCAGCTTGCATTGCAGCAGCGTAAAGCCGCCGAAGCGCTCCAAAACCGTATAATGCGTCACGGCATCTCGTCCTGCCCCCGGCTTTTTGGTAATGGCCATTTTCTTGCGATCGGTGGGGTGGCGGTCGATGGCGGCGTGTACGGTGCCGCGATCCTCCTTGAAATTGCCGAGCGCGATCGCGTAATACACGCGCGCCACGTCGTGCGTTTTGAGCTGCTCGGACAAATGGTTGTGCGCGGCGTCGTTCTTGGCCACCACCAGAAGTCCGGAGGTGTCCTTGTCGATGCGATGAACGATGCCGGGGCGCTCTACGCCCCCTACGCCGGAAAGAGAGCCCTTACAGTGGTGCAAAAGGGCGTTGACCAGCGTGCCGCTTTCGTTGCCTGCGGCGGGGTGTACCACCATGCCCTGCGGCTTGTTTACCACCACGATATCCTCGTCCTCGTACACGATGTCCAAGGGGATATCCTCGGGCAGCGCCTCGGCAGGGGTGGGATCGGGGAGCGTCAGCGTCAGTTGCTCGCCGCCTTTGAGACGGTATTTTTTGTTGGCCTCGCCGCCCGTGATCTCTACCGCACCCTCGCCGATCAAGCGCTCGGCAGCGGAGCGGGAAATATCAAAGCTTGCGGCCAAAAAAGCGTCCAAGCGGCTGCCCTTGTCTGCCTCGCTTGCTGTGGCGTTAAGGATTTTCGGCATTGTTTTTCTCCTTTGCACCCTTCTGCTTTTTGATCTCCTTGATCGTGTCCAGAATGATATAAAGCATGAAAAGGCCTGCGCCGATGCAAACGGCGCTGTCCGCAATATTGAATACCCATACCCAGAAATCAAACAGGTAAAAGTCGATAAAGTCCACCACGAAGCCGTAGGCCACGCGGTCGATCATGTTGCCGATGCCGCCGCCGACGATCAGCGAGAGGGCGATGCGCCCCATACGGTCCTTGACGTAGAACCACATATAGGCGCCGATCAGCGCGATACCAACCACAGAAAGCAGCATGAACACCCAGCGGTGATCCGAAAGCATGCCAAAGGCCATGCCGCGGTTTTCCACGTAGGTGAAGCGCAATACACCGGGGATCAGTACGAGTTGATCCTCATAAAGAAAATTCAGGATCAGGAGCTTACTGACCTGATCCAGTGCGACCACACCAAGCGCGATCGCAACAAAGGGGATAACCCACATAATAACTCCTTGTAAAACGCCGCAAGTGCCACAGGCGGGCACTTGCGGCGGATCGTTTTTATCTTACAGGCCAAGCACGCGGCGGCAACGGGGGCAAAGCACGCCCTCCTCGCCATCGTGGAACGCGTCCGTGGTGTAGTTCCAGCAGCGGTCGCACTTTTCGCCCTCGGCAGTATCCACTGCTACGGCGATGGGCGCACCCTCCTCTACGGTCACCTCGGCAGGTGCCGCACCGTTGACCAGGGCTACCTGGGAAACGATGAACAGGGTGGGCAGCTCGCTCTCAAACGCTTTCAGCGTATCGAATGCAGCGCCCTTGGCATATACCGTAACCTTGGCGTCAAGCGACTTGCCGATGCGCTTTTCGGCGCGGGCAAGCTCCAATGCCTTCATCACGTTGTCGCGCAGAGCAAACAGCTTATCAAAGCGTGCGGCAACGTCTGCGAAGGTGAGTGCCTCGTCAAAGGCGGGCATCTCGTTGAGGAAGATGCTCTCGGTCTTGTCGCTTGCCTTGTGAGGCATTGCCTGCCAGATCTCCTCTGCGGTGAAGGAGAGCAGGGGAGCCATCAGGCGCGTCATAGCGCTTACGATATAGTACATTGCGGTCTGTGCGGCGCGGCGCTCGCGGGAGGCGGCACCCTCGGCGTACACACGGTCCTTGGTGATATCGATATACAGCTTGGAAAGCTGAATGGTGCAGAAGTCGCTGAGATCGTGATAGATCACGTGGAACTCGAAGTCGTTGTATGCCTCGCGAGCGTTCTTCACCAGCTTGTTCATCTCTGCAACGATCCAAGCATCGATACCGGTCAGCTCGTTTATTGCAACGGCGTCGGTGTCGGGGTTGAAGTCGTACAGGTCGGCCAGCAGGAAGCGGCAGGTGTTACGGATCTTGCGGTACGCATCGGAGAGCTGCTTGAAGATGTTGTCAGAGCAGCGCACGTCCACGCGGTAATCGGCAGAAGCAACCCACAGACGAACAAGGTCTGCGCCGTACTTCTTGATCATATCCAGGGGATCCACACCGTTGCCAAGGGACTTGTGCATCGCGCGGCCCTCGCCGTCAACTACCCAACCGTGGGTAAGAACGGTCTTGAAGGGGGCCTCTGCCTTGCCCGTAGAGCCAACGGCGGTGAGCAGAGAGGACTGGAACCAACCGCGGTATTGGTCAGCGCCTTCCAGGTAAACGTCAGCGGG
>JAZQWF010000022.1:0-31608 GCA_045632185.1 Eubacteriales bacterium | reverse complement strand
GATGGACGGCTCCCCTTTTCGTACTCTTCTTCGTGTTGAGCGGTGCGGAATTAGAATTGTCGGTATTCTCCGAAGTCATGATTATCCTTGTCGGCATCGTATATATCATCAGCCGTTCGATCGGTAAATATTCGGGTGCATTCCTCAGCGCAAAGCTCTCCGGTTGTGATGATAACATCGTAAAATATCTCGGTATCACCTTGTTGCCCCAGGCAGGCGTAGCGCTTGGTATGTCCGCCATCGTGGCGCAGGATACCAACTTCACAAGCACTGACAGCACCCTTGTGCGCAACATCGTGCTGTTCTCTGTATTGGTGCTGGAACTTGTCGGCCCTGTGCTGACCAAGTGGGCACTGACCCGTGCAGGCGACATCAAGCAGAAGACCACCGAGGGCTTCAACCGCGAGAAATTCCTTGCCGAGCAGGCACAAAAGGAAGCCACAGAAAAAGCAATTGCCGAGCAGGCCGCTGCCGAGCTTGCAGGCAAAAACTAAACACATCAAAAAATTGCCTGATTTTATTCACGCGTTGCACACATTTTGTTGCTATAATGTGTGCAACGCAATTATTTTATAAAGGAGATCAAAGATGCTTTCATTACGCGATATCGTAAAGACCTATATCTCGGGTGACAGCGAGGTGCACGCCCTGCAAGGCGTCAGCATCGACTTCCGCGAAAGCGAGTTCGTGTCGATCCTCGGCCCCTCGGGCTGCGGAAAGACCACGATGCTGAATATCATCGGCGGTCTGGATCGCTATACCAGCGGCGACCTGATCATCGGCGGCCGCTCCACCAAGGAATACCGCGACGCCGACTGGGACACCTACCGCAACCACTCGATCGGCTTTGTGTTCCAAAGCTATAACCTGATCATGCACCAGACCGTGCTTGCCAACGTGGAGCTGGCGCTTACCCTTTCCGGCGTGTCCCGCGAGGAGCGCCGCCAAAGAGCCATCGACGCCCTTGAACAGGTAGGCCTTGGCGATCAGATCCACAAAAAGCCCAACCAGATGTCGGGCGGTCAGATGCAGCGCGTGGCCATCGCCCGCGCCCTTGTCAACGACCCCGATATCCTGCTGGCCGACGAGCCCACCGGCGCACTGGACACCGCCACCAGCGTGCAGATCATGGAGATCTTAAAAAAGGTTTCCGAAAAGAAGCTGATCATCATGGTCACGCACAACCCCGAGCTTGCCGAGCAGTACAGCAACCGCATCATTCGCGTGCTGGACGGCAAGGTGCAAAGCGACAGCAATCCCTACACGCCCGCTGCGGCACAGGAGGTTGCCGAGGAGATCCCCGCCGAGGAGGTCGCTGCCGAGGAGATCCCCGCCGAGAAGCCCAAAAAGGAAAAGAGCGTGAAAAAGGGCAAGAGATCCATGTCCTTCCTCACCGCCCTCTCGCTTTCCTTCACCAACCTGCTGACCAAGAAAACGCGTACGCTTCTGGTATCGATCGCGGGCAGCATCGGTATCATCGGCATCGCCCTGATCCTGGCGCTTTCCAACGGTGTAAACCTGTTTATTGCGGCCGTGCAGGAGGATACGCTTTCCACCTACCCCCTGACCATTCAAAAGGAAACACAAGATATGTCCGCGCTGCTTGGTGCGATGACCTCCACCAGCAACGGCACAGACTATTCGGACTCCGGCAAGATCTACGTGGACGACTCCATGGGCACGATGATGTCCGCGATGAGCGCCACCGTCAGCAACAACCTGACCGCCTTCAAGGCGTATATCGAGGCAAATCCCGACAAGCTGGACGGCCTTGTCAACGATATCCAATACACCTACGACTTCGACTTGCAGATCTTCAACATGGTCGCCGTGGATAAGGACGGCAACACCGTGCTGGAAGCCCGCGAGATCGGTATGGAGGTGATCTTCGACAATATGGGCAGCGCCTTCTCCGGCATGAGCGAGCTGATGAGCATGAGCAATATGGGCAGCGCCAACGTGTTCTCCCAGATGATCAACAATCAGAACCTGCTGGATCAGCAGTACGACGTGATCGCAGGCGCATGGCCCTCCGCCTATAACGAGGTGGTGCTGGTGGTCAACGGCAACAACCAGATCAGCAAGATGACGCTGTATATGCTGGGTATGCTGGATCCCTCCGAGATCGGTGACGAGCTGGCCGACCTGATGGCAGGAAACTATACGGCCGATACGGAAACCTCCTACACCTTTGACGAGCTGCTGAACACCAACTTCGTGCTGCTGACCACCGCAGATTTCTTCCGCATCAAAACCGATGTCAACGGCAACCCCGTGACCTATACCGGCGACGACGGCGTGCAATATCCCATCTGGCAAGACGCACGCGAGACCCCCGGCTTTGACAGCGCCACCTTCGTTGCAGAAAACGGCGTGGAGTTGAAGGTTGCGGGCATCGTCCGCCCCAAGAAGGGCGTGGCCGCCACCAGCATTTCGGGCGCCGTGGGCTACACCAAGGAGCTGACCGATTACGTTCTGGAAAAGAACGCCCAGAGCACGGTCATCAATCAGCAAAAGACTACCCCCACCATCAACGTGCTGACGGGTCTGCGCTTCGAGCGCACGCACTACACCCCCGAAACGATCGGCCAGCTGGTGGATAAGATCGATCCCTCCACCATGGAGATGTTCTACACCTACATGACGCAGCAGATCCTTTCCAACCCCGAGTTCTCTGACCGTATTCAGGTGACCGATCCCACCTCCTTCTTAGGCATGTTCGTGCTCTTATCCGAGGAGGGGCGCGCTGCTATCTTCAATAGCGTGTTGACTGCCGCCAACGCCAACCCCGCAAATGCAGAAGCACTTAACAACCTTTGCGCAATGCTCAGCATGGGAACGGGTGGCATCACCATCACCCCCACCAACTTTGTAAAGCTGCTGCCCGTTCTTGATATCACGGTGGTTTTGGGTGCTCTCAACGGCATTCCTGCCACACCCCCGATGCTGCCGAGCGGCATGCCCGGTCTTATCGAAATGGCTGGCACCACCGCCATGAACGCCATCTACGCGCAGCTGACCGAAAGCATCAAGAACATGACCGTAAACGAGGAGATCTTCAAGGCACTGCTTGGCACGATGAGCGCTGACGACCCCGCCTTTATCCAGTTGGAGGAAACGCTCTACTCGATGGCTCCGCAGATCGACGCCACCTATGAAAGCGTGCTGGATACCCTGGATGACGCCGAGGAGGCAAAGCCCGCCTCTATCAGCTTCTACGCCAAGGATTTCGACTCCAAGGAAAAGATCGAGGCCTTCATCGCCGAGTATAACGACGGCGCGGCTGACGCTGACAAATTGGAGTACACCGACATCGTCGGTACGCTGATGTCCTCCGTGACCGTGATCGTGGACGCGATCTCCTACGTGCTGATCGCCTTCGTATCCATCTCGCTTGTGGTATCCTCTATCATGATCGGCATCATCACCTATATCTCGGTATTGGAGCGCACCAAGGAGATCGGTATTCTGCGCGCGATCGGCGCTTCCAAGAAGGATATCTCCCGCGTGTTCAACGCAGAAACGCTGATCATCGGCTTCGCCGCAGGCGCCATCGGTATCATCACCACGGTGCTGCTGTGCCTGCCCATCAACGTGATCCTGCGCGCTGTCACCGATATGGAAAACATCAAGGCCGTATTGCCCGTTGCCGCCGGATTTATCCTGGTTGGCATCAGCATGCTGCTGACCCTGATCGCGGGTGTCATTCCCTCCCGCATCGCCTCCAAGAAGGACCCTGTTGAGGCCCTGAGAAGCGAATAAACAAAAAAGCTCTCACCGTGCGGTGAGAGCTTTTTATTACTGCATATCCTCTCTGAACAGGATCTTAATTGCGCGCTCTTTGGCGGAGGGGTCTGCAAAATATTTGACGTACAATATAACACGTTCTTCTTCAAGCGAAATGCGTTCTGTCATAGGCACCACACGCTCTAAAAGCTTAAACAACTGCGGCGTTTGCGCCGAACAAAAACTGACCGTAACGCTTTTTTCTTTTAAAGAAAATTCTGTTTCAATTCGTTTGCAAAAAGCATAGCACTGCGTTTGCAGGAGGAACAAATTTTCTTCCGCGTGCGGAACGGTTTGATAAAAAGCAGGAAAAAACCTTTCCAAGCGCCAAGGCGCAACATAAATACGACGGTCGTTACGCATTTTCCTCCACCCCTCATAAGTATTACTTAGTATTATTTTATATTATTTGATATGATGTGTCAATATTTTATCATATGCTTTGGTAAAATAATAGAAACAACACCTACCAACAAGGAGGAGCAACGATGCAATCCTATTCACAAAAACCGCTCAAAGCGCGCATCAGTTTGACAATTGATGAGGATGTCGTAGCCGCACTGCGCGCCAAAGCCGAACTTTGCGACCGCTCCCTTTCACAATATATCAACATTGTTTTGAAGGAACATATCAAAAGCTCTAAATAACCCTTTCAACAAAGAAGTAAAAAGGATGCGCCACGCGTGGGTGCATCCTTTTTATACAATTTTATAAATTTTGTATACGATTGCGTATGGAAATTCGCTTGCGTATATGTTATGATAATAGCAGAGGCCCTCCATCGCCCCAATTCCCGTCAAAGGAGAACAGTTATGAAGCAATATACCTTTATTACGATCGGCTGCGGCGGCCGTGGTACCACCTACACCACCGAAATGCTGAAAATGCCCGAAAAGTACAAGCTGGTGGGTATGGCAGATCCGATGAGCGAAAAGCGCAAGAAATATATGCGCGACTTCGGCCTTACCGAGGATCAGTGCTACGCCGACTGGAAAGATATCCTCTCCAAGCCCAAGATGGCGGACATCGCCATCATCGCAACGGTGGATAATATGCACTACGAGCCCGCGATGAAGGCCATTGAGCTTGGCTACAATCTGCTTTTGGAAAAGCCCGTGGCCAACACGGAAAAGGAGTGCGTGGAGATCGCCAACGCCGCCAAGAAAAAGGGCGTGAAGGTGCTTGTCTGCCACGTGCTGCGTTATACGCCCTTCTACAAAAAGGTCAAATCCATCGTCAAAAGCGGCATTCTTGGCGAGGTCATGTCCGTCGAACAGTCCGAGGCCATCGGTGACGTGCATTTCTCCCACAGCTACGTGCGCGGCAACTGGCATAACACCAGCACCTCCGCCCCCATGCTGCTGGCCAAGTCCTGCCATGACCTGGACGTGATCCAGTGGCTGGTGGATAAGCCCTGCACCAAGGTATCCTCCTTCGGCGATCTGACCTACTTTACCGAAAAGAACGCACCCGAGGGTGCGCCCGTGTCCTGCGTGGACGGCGAGTGCCCGTACAGAGAAAATTGCATCTACAACTGCCGCAAGATCTATATGGGGGACAATTTCCCCGTTTGGCGCGATCTGTTCCGCAGCATTCACGCCACCAAGTCCGACTTCACCGACGAGGACGTGATCGAAAACCTGCGCAAGACCTCCTACGGCAAGTGCGTGTTCCATTCCGATAACGACGTGCTTGACCACCAGGTCGTCAATATGCAGTTTGAGGGCGGCGCCACCGCGACCCTCACCGTCAACGCCTTTAACCGCGGCGGCCGCTATACGCGCGTATACGGCACCAAGGGCGAGCTGTACGCCTTCTTCTCTGACAAGGAGATCAACGTGCGCACCTTTGCAGATCGCAGAAAGTTCACCATGCCCGTAGATGAAACCACCAGCGAGTCGATCGCGGGCGGTCACGGCGGCGGCGACGCCGGCATCTCCTTTGACCTGTATAACTTTATGGAGGGCAACGAGATCGAGCTGGGCTCCTCCGAGATCGGTATTTCCGTGTATAACCACCTGATCGGCTACGCCGCCGAGGTGGCGCGCCATACCGACACCGTTGTGGATATGTCCGCCTTCTGCAAAAAGCACGGATTTTGATTGAATGGAATAGATAAATATGCGGGGGAGTCCTTTTGATAAAAGGACTCCCCCGCTCCCCCTTTCAAAACCTTTTGAAGAAAAAGAATGGGTGTGTTGCCGTGGGGTAATATTTTCACACGGCTGTTCGCTTTGTACGCACATACCCGAAAATGCTGAAAACGTTTTGCGGGGGCGTGGGGGCGCTTTTGGAAAAGCGCCCCCACCTCACTTCTTCTCTACGCCAAAGATCTTGCGCAAAAGGGGCGCAAGCGCCTTCGGGGACTTCATCAATACGATCTTCATCTCACCACCTCCGTCAGTGCCATTTTATGCACCGCGCCGCGGGCTTGCTCATAGGATATAGCGAGGTGATGTTATGTGTTCGATCAACGGCTGTGTGGATTTTTGTACCCCACACGGGATAGATAAGCAGAAGATCCGCGCGGCGGGGCGGGCGATGGCGCACCGCGGACCTGACGCACACGGCGAATTTTTCACCCCACACGTGGGATTTTATCACAACCGTCTGGCGGTCATGGATCCTGCGCGGGGCGGGCAACCGATGCAGGCCACCTACCGCGGCAAGACCTATACCATTATCTATAACGGCGAGGTCTACAACTGTGCGGCGCTGCGGCGCGAGCTTTCCCGTCTGGGCGCGGTCTTTTTGACGGAATGTGACACCGAGGTCGTGCTTTGGAGCTATATTTTCTGGGGGGAGGACGCCCCCACGCACTTAAACGGCATCTTCGCCTTTGCCGTATACGATCCCGCCTGCGAAAAAGTGTTCTTGGCGCGCGACCGTTTGGGGGTAAAACCCCTTTTTTACGCCCGTTTTGGCACTAAATTCTATTTTGCCTCCGAGGTCAAGGGCATTTTGGCCACGGGAGAGATCCCTGCCGAGGTAAACCGAGAGGGGCTTTGGCAGCTGCTTTATCTCACCCCCGTCACGCTCCCGGGGCAAAGCGTATTCGCACACGTCAAGGAGCTGCTGCCCGCCCACGCGGCAAGGATCACAAGAAACGGCTTTGAAGGCTGGCCGTACTGGAAATTGGAGGCGTGTGAATGTCACGATGATGGCCCCACCGCCGCCCTTGTGGTGCGGGAGCTGTTCCGCGATGCGGTCAAGCGACAGCTGGAAAGCGACGTGCCGCTGGCGGTGCTGCTGTCGGGCGGACTGGACTCCTCCGCGATCACGGCGGTGGCGGCAGAGGTGCTACACGGCAAGGGCAAGCAGCTTTCCACCTACTCTTTTGAATATGAGGGAAACAAGGAAAGCTTCCGCCCCACGCTGTTCCAGCCGCAGGGCGACGATCAGTTCGCGGCGCAGCTTTCAGCGGATCTCGGCACAGATCACACGGTGCTGACCGCCCCCAACGCGCGGATCGCGGAGCTTCTTGGCGATGCCGCACTGGCGCGCGATCTGCCGGGGCAGGCGGATATCGATTCCTCGCTGCTTTATTTCTGCGGGGAGATCAAAAACCGCCACACGGTGCTACTTTCGGGGGAATGCTCGGACGAAATTTTCGGTGGATATCCGTGGTTCTACCGCCCCGAGATGCTCTCGCGCGACCACTTCCCTTGGATCCACGATCCGCATGCCCGCGCGCGTCTTTTTGACGACGTGCTGGTACAGGAACGCAAGGGAATGGAATTTTTGCGCGAGATCAGCCGCAAAAGTCTTGCCGACTGTCCTCTGCTTGACGGCGAGAGCGCCGAGGACGCGACCGCGCGCAAGGCCACCTGGCTTTCCACCCGTTATTTCATGGCCAATCTGCTCTCCCGCAAGGATCACATGAGCATGCACGCGGCAGTAGAGGTGCGTGTTCCCTTTGCCGACCACCGCATTTTAGAGTACGTGTTCAACGTCCCTTGGCGCATTAAGTATGAAAACGGGGTGGAAAAAGCGCTGTTGCGCCGCGCGATGACGGGGGCGCTGCCCGACCGCGTGCTCTGGCGCAAAAAAAGCCCTTACCCCAAAACGCACAATCCCGTCTACGAGGAGTGCGTGCGCAAGATGCTTGCCGAGCGCCTCTCCCGCGCGGGCGGTTTTCTTGCCGAGTATCTGGACCGCCGCCGCTTGCGCTTGCTGCTGGACGGAGAAAACGAAACCTGGCAAGGTCAGCTGATGGGGCGCGCGCAGCTGCTTGCGTGGCTATATCAGCTGGACGTGTGGTTCGAGCATTACGGCGTGAATTTGGTATAAGAAAAAGCCCCGTTACGGGGCTTTTTCTTATACCGTTTTGGCTTTTTTCTTAAAATCAAGGTTCAGCTGCGAGCCGATGATCGCCACGAAGATGACCACCATGCCCACGACCTCGCGCCAGGTAAAGGCGGCAAGGTGCGGCTGCAAGATCGCGCTGGCCACCACGGCAAAAACCGACTCCAAGCTCATCAGCAATGCCGCCAGCGTGGCGGGCGTGTGCTTTTGTCCGATGATCTGCAACGTGTAGCCCGCGCCCGCGGACACCACGCCGGAATACAGAATGGCAAGCGACGCGGCCGATATCCCGCTCCACGCGGGCTCCTCGAAAATAAACATCATTACCGTTGCGCCCACGCAGGTGGTAAAGAACTGAATACAGGAAAGACGCAGACCGTCCACGTGCGGAATGAAAAACTCCACCGCGATGATGTGGCAGGAGAACACGAAGGCACAGCAGATAACCTGAATATCACCCGTGGTCAGCGCCGAGCCGCTCATGCAAAGCATCCAAAGTCCAAAAAGCGCCACCAGCGTGCAAAGGTACACGTGCCACTTGGCGCGCTTGCCAAAGGCAAGCGAGAGGATCGGTACGATCACGATGTAAAGCGCGGTGATGAATGCCTCCTTGCCGGGGGATCCCGTATTGTTGGCGATGCCAAGCTGCTGCAAGCAGGTTGCCGTACAAAGGATCACGCCGCATGTGAGGCCTCCGATCATCAGATATTTCTTTTCCTCGCGCGTCATCGGCACATAAGTGCCCTTTTTGCGCTTATAAAGGTCGCGGCCGATCCACAACGCCAGCAGACACACCGCCGCCAGCAGCGTACGGCACGCCTGAAAGGTAAATCCGCCGACGTGATCGGCGCCCATATCCTGCGCCACGAAGCCAAATCCCCAGACCACGGCGGCAGATAACAAGCAAAGCACGCCGCCCAATTTCTTTTTATCCATAGGAAACCCTCTTTTCCAAAAAATCAAATAGATTGTAGCACAAACGCAAGGGAAAGTCAAGTAGCCCGACCGCTACATAACAAAAGCACTTGCAAACGCAAGTGCTTTTGAAGCGTGATGCTTTACAGAAGGGCGGACAGTGCCAAAAACACGCCGAGAATGGAGTTGACAACCGTGCCGGCCAAGCAAACAATGGCAACGATCATACCCGCATGAATACCCTGCGCGCCGGACTTCTTTTTGTCTGCGATGCTAAGGCCGAGAGCGACGCCGCCGAAAATATAACCGAGCAGGGCAAGCAAAAACCAACCAATCAAAATGCCAATTGCCCCTACAATGATCGACGCGATGCCCGCGCCACCCATCGAGGGCTTGGGCTGAGCAGGATACAAAGAGGGCTGTGTAGCATTCCAGTTATAGGCGTTGTTGGCGTTATAACCCGCATTGTAGCCCGTGTTGGCATTGTAGCCCGTGTTGGCATTATAGGTCGTGTTGGGATTGTAACCCGTGTTAGTATTAGGGCCGGCTTGTCGAACGGGGGTATTGCAGAACGGACACGCTACCGCATTGTCCGCAATTTGTCTGCCGCAATTTCCACAAAACATAGATCTGCTCCTTTCAAGATCTTTTATCACCAAAGATCTATTCATATTATAGCAAACTACTGCGCCATCTGTCAAGCGCTTTTGTAGATTTTCAAGAGCGTTTGACAATATTTTGAGGACGGGCACGGCTTGGGGGGCTCCCCATTTGGTCGCCTCCCCTTGGGTCTTCGCACCCCCAAGTGCGCGGGATAACAAAAGCCCACCGCGCAAAGCGGCGCGGCTTGGGGGGCTCCCCACCAAGCCTTCGGCTTGCTAAAAAGATGCCCTCGCCCCACCGGGGCGCACGCGTTACGCGTGAACGGTCATCTTCCGCCCATTTCGGCTGCGCCGAAATAAACGGCGACATTTGGTCGCCTCCCCTTGGGTCCTCGCACCCCCGAAGCCGTGGCATAAAGAAAACCCCGCCACAAGGGCGGGGGGCTTTTGTGGCTTGGGGGGGCTCGTCCATTTCGCCTACGGCGAAATAAACGGTCGCTTTCAGCGACCTCCCTTCGGGATCTCGCCCGCCCCGAGCCGAGCATAACAAAAAACCCAGCCGACTGGCTGGGTTTTTTGTTATGGCGCGGCTTGGGGGACTCGAACCCTCGACCTACTGGTTCGTAGCCAGGCACTCTATCCAACTGAGCTAAAGCCGCATGTATCATTGATACCCATATATAATAGCACAACGCTTGCGGTTTGTCAAGCCTTTTTTGAAAAAAATTAAATCTTTTTTTCGCATATTCCGCCGCAGAGTGGAAATACTTTCAAAAAAGTAAGGAAAGGAGAACGCAAAATGGCAGAAAAAACAGCGGTACGCACCTTTTACGCCCTGCTTGTCACGCTGGCGGTCTACTGCCTGCTCTGGCAAAGCATTTCCGCGCGTTTTACCCTTCCCACTTATTATTACGCGCGCCTGATTGAGCTGCTCGGCATTTTTCTTTTCGCCGCACTGGCGCTGCTGATCCCTATGCGCTTTGAGGAAATGGGCATCGCCGTTCCCCTCCCCCTCTTTTTCCGTTCACTTGCGCTGGGACTTGGCGCGTCGCTTCTTGTCACCCTGCTGCCCGCCACCGCCGTCACGCTGTGGCGCGGAATGCCCCTTTTCTCCTTCTTCAAGCCGGGCAACGTATCCCGCTATACCTATTTTCTGGTCGCCCCCTTGCAGGAGGTGCTGGCCAAAAGCGTGATGTATTACAGCTTTGAGCTTTGCTTTGAAAAAAAGCACCCGCACCTTGCCAATCTGCTCACGGCGCTGGTGTTCGGACTTTTCCACGTGGTCTACGGCGCGCCGATGATGCTGCTTTCCATGGCATTATCCCTGGCAACGGGGTGGATATTCCAAAAATACCGCTGTGTATGGGGGTGCGCTGCCGCGCACTTTTCCGTTGGATTTTTTTACGACTGTTTTGCCTTTTGACCTTGCTTTTTTCGCCCTTTCGTGCTACAATAAAGAAAAGCGAAAAAAGGAGGAGCCCGCATGACCCCGACCAAGAAGCAAGCCGCCACGAATTGCGAGAGCTGCGAATTTTACGATTACGACGAATACGAGGACGCCTACGTCTGCACGATGCGCCTGGACGAGGACGAAATGTACCGTTTTTTGCAGGGCAACAACGCCTCCTGCCCCTACTACCGCTACTACGACGAATACAAAAGCGTGCATAAGCAGATCTGACGCCACGCAAAAAGCCCCGCCTTGTGCGGGTCTTTTTTTGTGAAATTTGCGGAATATTCATTAAAATATCACATTCCGCACGCGCGCGGCGCACAAAAACTGTTGATTATTATATTATTTTATGTTATAATATCCGTGTATTGACCGCGTGCAAAACGCGGAAAAAGCAAGAAAGGAACCGATCCTTATGATAAAGATCGACCATTTGGTTAAAAACTACGGCGCGACCTGCGCCGTGGACGACATCAGCTTTGAGATCGCCGAGGGCGAGATCGTCGGCCTGCTCGGCCCCAACGGCGCGGGCAAAAGCACGATGATGAACATTCTCACGGGTTACCTGTCCTCGACCGCGGGACGCGTGATCGTAGATGACCTCAACGTGCTGGACGAGCCGCTTGAAGTCAAGCGCCGCATCGGCTACCTGCCCGAGCAGCCCCCGCTTTACGTGGATATGACCGTTGAGGAGTACCTCATCTTCGTCTACAACCTGAAAGGATGCACCCTCAACCGCACCAAGCATTTGGAGGAGATCTGCGAGATCGTCAAGATCAAGGACGTTTACAAGCGCGTGATCCGCAACCTCTCCAAGGGCTATCGCCAGCGCGTGGGTATCGCACAGGCGCTGATCGGCAATCCCCCCATCATCATCTTTGACGAGCCCACCGTAGGTCTTGACCCCAAGCAGATCATCGAGATCCGCAACCTGATCCGTACTCTGGGCAAGGATCACACCGTGATCCTCTCCACGCACATTCTGCAAGAGGTACAGGCGGTATGCGACCGTATCATCATCATCAACAAGGGCAAGCTGGTTGCCGACGAGCGCACCGAGAACATCAATCGCGCCGTGGACGACACCTCCCGCTACCGCGCCAAGATCTGCGGTCCCCAGCGCGAGGTGCTTTCCATGCTGAACGCACGCCCCGACATCGCCCGCGTTGAGCAGGCAGAGGGCCGCGACGGCGATGCCTACATTTATACGATCGAAAGCGCGCGCGGCGTGGATATGCGCAAGGGCCTGTTCCACGCGCTGGCACAGCGCTCCTGGCCGCTGGTCGGTCTGGAACCCATCGGCATGAGCTTGGAGGATATCTTCCTGACCATCGTGGACAAGACCTCCGACGGCGTTGTGCAGACCTCCGCAAAGAACCGCCGCCAAGCCGCCAAGGCAGGCAAGAGCGTGGAAAGCGATCTTGCCCAATCTATCCTGGACGCCACCGCCGAGCAGCAGAAGAACGTTGCTCCCTACGCGGGCGACGAGGATTGATCCCAACCCAACGAAAGGATTTGAAAAGGATATGTTCGCTATTTTCAAAAAAGAGCTGCGTGCGTATTTCATTAACCCCGTCGGCTTTGTCTACACGGGCGTTTTCCTTGCAGCATCGGCGCTCATCTGCTCGATGACCACCTTGCAGCAGGCCAGCTACAATACGTCCAGCTACTTCCAGTACATGCTGTTTACCTTTATCATTCTGATCCCGTTGCTTACGATGCGTATGTTCTCTGAGGAGCGCAAGTCCCGCACCGAGCAGCTGCTGCTGACCGCGCCCATCTCGATCACGGGTATGGTGCTTGGCAAGTACTTTGCCGCCTTCACGCTGTTCGTGGGCACGATCCTTGCCTCCTGCATCAACTTCTTCCCGCTGATCTCCTACGCCATCGTAGAGCAGAGCCAGCAGGCAGATAAGGGCGTTCACATCGGCCCCGTGGGTGCCCAGATCGTGGGATGCCTGATCGGCGTGGTCCTGATCGGCGCTGCTTTCATCGCGCTTGGCCTTTTCATCTCGTCCCTCACCGAAAACCAGCTCTCTGCTGCCGTGATCACGGTGGCCTCCATCGCTGTGATGGTGCTGGCCGGTGCCCTGAACGAGTACGTTGGCTCCGCCTTCCTGCGCGCGATCTTCAACTGGATCTCTGTGCTTTCCCGCTTTGACAAGTTTGCTTACGGCTTGTTTGATTTCTCTGCCCTGCTTTATTATATCTCGATCTCGGGCGTATTTTTGTTCCTCACCGCGCGCGTTTACGAAAAGCGGCGTTGGGGTTGATAGGAGGTTGCCGAAATGAATATTCTTCATAGCAAAAAGTTCAAGCACGGCAGCGTTTCCATCGCACTGGTGATCGTCATCGTTGCCGCCGTGATCCTGGTCAATGCCATCTTCACCGCCCTTTCCGACAAGTATCTGTGGTACGTGGATATGACCGCAGAAAGCATCTACACCCTCTCGGACGCCGCCAAGGATCTGCTTGCCGCCGAGTTCAATACCGCAAAGCCCGTTCTGATCACCTTCTGTGCAGAAAAGGACATTTTGGAGCAATCCGCCGAGCAGCGCATGGCGCACAACACGCTGCGCGATATCGCAAATCTTTACGATAATATTGAGATCCGCTACGTGGATATCTACACCAACCCCTCCGCGGTTGCCGCCTACAAGGTGCATACCTCGCAGGCCATCAACTCGCAGTCCATCATCATCGCCAGTGAAAACGCCAACGGCACGATGGAATGCCGCGTGCATTCGCTCTCCTCGCTGTTCTCTGTTGACAGCAGCACGGGCATGGCGACCGGCTACAACGGCGAGCAGAAGCTGATCTCCTCGCTGCTTGCGGTCACGCAGGACCAGATGCCCATCGCCTGCTTCACCACCAACCACGAGGAAGCCAACAACGAGAACCTTTACTACCTCGCGCAGACGCTTTACGACACCGGCTACGAGTTCCAGGGCGTTGATCTTGCCACCGAGGATCTTCCCGCCGAGGCACGTCTGCTTGTGATCTTTGACCCCCAGAGCGATTTCCTGAGCGCCAACGACAACGTGGACGAGCTTGCCAAGATCGACAAGTTCCTGGCGGACAAGAACGCACTGATGGTATTTGTAGACGATGAAACCCCCTGGCACAAGATGCCCAACCTGGACGATTTCCTGATCGAGTGGGGCATCGAGGCCGCCCGCTATGACGAGGCACAGGACAACAACCGTGAAAACGACGAAAACCTGCTGATCCAGGATAAGACCCACTCCTTTGACGATAACGGCTACACCGTTACCGCCTCCTTCGTGCCCGTAACAAGCGGCTTCGGTTACAGCCTGACCTCCGGCATCACCTCCAAGTCCAACCCCAAGACCGTGGTGCTGAAAAAGACCACCGCCTTCAAGGTTCCCGAGGGCTACGTGCCCGAAAAGCTGGACGACGGCACCTCCGCCTGGTCCTATTCCACCAGCGGCAACGGCATCGTGCGTACCTGCTACGACGTGCTGCTTTCCTCCGCTGATGCGGTCGCCATCGCAGGCAACGAAAAACTGCGCGAAAAGCAGCTTAGCACGATGGGCATGACCACCGCCTCTATCATTCCCTTCTCCTACATGCGCGTTACCGCGCAGGAGTATAACGACAGCGTCACGGGCGAGCAATCCTTCTCGTACGTGCTGGCCTGTGCCTCCACCGGCTTTGCCGAGGCAGGCGCACTCTCCTCCTCCTACGGCAACCATCAGCTGATCACCTACGCGTGCAGCATGATGGGACGCGACGTCGTATCCGTATCCCTGGACTACAAGCCCTTCGCCAGCACCGAGATCAAAAATCTGGTTGCTGCCGATGCAACGCAATACACCATCGTACTGACCGTGGTGCCGGCAGCCATCGTCTTCATTGCCGGCGTAGTGATTATGGTTAGGAGAAAATACGCATGACAAGTCCCGTATATCAGCCGCAGCCGCCGCGCAAGCGCAGACGCTCAGCCCTGAAACGGCAACGCAGAATGATCCTGATCCTTCTGATCGTTGTTGCGATGCTGGCCGGCAGCCTTGCCGTGGTCTGGCATTACACCGCCCGCTCGGTCTATAAGGACGTAGACGGTACCAAGTACTATGTCGTCAACCGCAACGGCACCTTTATCATGGAGGACGCCGACGGCAACGAGCTGCCGCGCACCTCCCATTCCAACAACTATTCCACCGCTTATCAAACGGCGCTTGGCACCATCGTGGCCGTGGATCTTTCCACGGGCAAATATTCCGAGGTCGCCTTCGTTTCCACCTCCGGTGACGAAACGCTGGAATTCAGCGCCTACACGGGGCAGTTTGATATCCTGATGTACCCGATGCTGGAAAGAGAAGTGATCAAGACCATTGAGGTCTATAACGAAAAGGACAGCTTCGCCTTCCAGCAGATGCAGCAATGCACCAACGCGCAGTGCCACCTGGACGACACCGGAGCGTACAAAAAGTACCAGGATCTTTACGACAACTTCCCGAAGAACTCCTCCGGACAGCTGATCTGCCCCAAGTGCGGCTCGCTTACCGAGCGCACCGCCTTCACCATCAAGGATTTCCACGGTATCGAGTTTGATGAAAACATGTTCGCTACCCTGGTGCTTTGCACGGGCTACACCACCACCTATATGCGCCTTGACCGCGAGGCGGTGCAAAAGCACGGCCTTGGCGAATACGGCCTGCCCGAGGTAGGCGAGGAGCCCAAAAACTATTTCGTCATCACGGACATCTACGGCAACTCTCACAAGGTCATCATCGGTGATATGATCCCCTCCGACGCGGGTTACTACGCGATGAAGGTGGGCTCCCCCGACGTGTATATCCTCAAAGAGCTGGAACAGACGCAGTACAGCTACACCCTCACGCAGGTATTGCTTTGCGAGCTGGAAAGCTATATTATCCCCACCGCAACCGACACGATGTCCTCCACCGACTATTTTGACGTGACCAACTTCAAGCTGAACACGGTGGCAGAGATCACCGAGGATATTTGGAGCGATCCGAACTTTGACACCGCCACCCTTCTGAACGAGGTCATCAGCTTCGATTATATCCCGATCGAGCTGCGTAGCGCCAAGTCGAACGCCACCATTCCCTACCAGGGCACGGGCAAATACAGCAGCTATGCCATCAACGACTTCAAGGCGGAAAACTGCCTTGTCAGCTTGCAAAACCTGGCGCCCACGCGCACGGTGAAGCTCTTTACCCCCGAGGAAAATGAGAACGGCACCGCGCTGCGCTACTTTGCCAAGAACTATGGCATCGCGTATTATATGACCTACACGCACAATCTGGAACGCGATGCAAAGAAGAACTACGAGCCCTCTAAGTGGATCGACCAGATCATCTGGATCAGCCCCCTGCAAGAAAACAGCGCCACCTACCTCGTATACAGCGAGGCGTATCAGATGATCATTGAGGTGGATCGCTCTCAGATGGAATTCCTGCGCTGGGACAGCTTTACCTGGGTGCGTACCACGCTGTTTAACGACAGCATTTCCTTCCTGCACGAATTGCAGCTGATCGTTCCCGGCAAGCAGCCCGTCACCTTCGTGGTGGACAACACCGAGTCCTTGAAGAACTGGGATCCGGAAACCAGCGGCTCCGCGCTCCCGCCCGACACCTATATGAAGATCTCCGTGGGGCTTGAAAGCATCGACGTGACGACCTTCAAGCGCTTCTATATCACGCTGGTGTCCTCTACGCTGGGCGGCACCGCCTCCTGCTCCGCAGAGCAGCGCGAGCAGTTCATCGCCGGCTCGAAAAACGAGGCAAACGGCTATCTCACGCCTGACGGTCAGGCGCCCGCCCTTGTGATCAAGGCCACCTACAACACCAAGGCAACCGGCAGCGGCACCAATTTCACGCACACAGCCGTGTTCTACAACTACGGCGGCGGACGCCAGACCATGGTCGTACTGGACGGACAGGGAGATTTCTATATCCCCAGAAGCCAGATCGGCACGATCGTGGATCAGCTGAACGCGATGTACCCGCTGAAAAGCAAATGATCCCCTTGGGGACAAAACAAAAAAGGATGCGCCGCGGCGCATCCTTTTTTATTCATCTTCATCGGATAAAGTTCGTTCTCGGGTATTTCACCTTTTCGGGCAGGCCGTATTTCTCCTTGCCCAGCGCAATGCTACGCATCAGGAACACCATGTTTTCTGCCTGCGTGCGGGCGGTCTGCAAGCCCTCGGCGTCCTGCTCGACCTCGCCGGGACGTGCGCCGTGCGCGATGCCCCAGTACATGCTGGGTGCGATGGGCATACCGCTGATGGTGAAATATTTGTTCAGCTGATCCACCGCTGCCGTCGTGCCGCCACGGCGTGCCACGACCATTGCGGCGCCGACCTTCATACGCTTGTCAAAGTGCGTGCTGTAAAACAAACGGTTGAGGATCGCCACCAGCGTGCCGTTGGGGGCGGCATAGTATACGGGAGAGCCCAGCACCACGCCATCGCACTCCGCAAGCTTTGCGGCAAGCTCACCCACGATATCGTCCTCGATCACGCAATGCCCCTGCTTATAGCAGGCACCGCAGGAGGTGCAGCCGCGCACCGTCAGATGTCCCACGTGGACGTAATCCACCTCTACGCTTTCCTTTTCAAATACCTCGCGCATCTCTGCAAGCACGCGTGCGGTATTGCCGTTATCCTTGGGGCTGCCGTTGAGCATCAGAACCTTCATCATCACACCTCGTTTGATAAAAATAAGTTTTCTTTTCTATTATTATATCTTTTCCGCCCCGCCCTTGTCAAGATTGCACGCGCATTTTGCAAAATATCACGGATACACAAGCAAAAAAGACAGAGGACGAAACGTCCTCTTTCTTTTTGTTTTGCTTATTAGATAATAAAGGTGAAGAACACGATGGTCAGAGCGGCAGCGCCGACTGCACGGCCGATAGCGGGCAGAACCTTATCCAGGCCCATGCGCTTCACACCGGCAACCACTGCGTGTGCCACGGAAACACCGAAAGCGGCGATACCGGCCAAAGCAGCAACGAGCATGAACTCGCCGTCGGGATTGGCATAGAAATAGATGCTGGTGCTATAATAACCACTGGTGTAGTAGTCAATGTACATATCTGCAAAACCGAGAACAGCAAACAGCGCCATAGCGGATGCAAAAACGGCAAACAGCAGGCCAAGCACGCCAAGGATCATCTTGTTGGACTTCTCAATATCCGCAGGGCTCTTTACGCGCATCGGCTGGCCGTAGGGAGCGTATGCGGGCTGATACTGAGGCTGCGGACGGTACTGAGGCTGGTACTGGGGCTGTGCCGGTGCCTGATACTGAGGCTGGGGAGGGTACTGAGGCGCTGCGGGAGCAACAGGTGCTGCGGGAGCGGCGGGTGCTGCTGCGGGGGCAGCGGGCGCTGCTGCGGGGGCAGCTACGATGGTTGCACCGCACTTCGTGCAGGCGTTCGCATTTTCTTCTAACGGATTGCCACAAGACGTGCAAAATTTCATAACGGTTCCTCCTGAAACTGGAATTTCACAGATGTAAGCTGCTTATCTTTAAGTATATCACCGCACCGCCAAAATGTCAAGTGAATTTGACTAATTTCCTTAAAAAATGCCAAACGCCTTGATTTTAGCCCCTGCGGACGCAATCGGGTGCCCTTATGATAGGATATTTGCCCCCAATCTCCGCTCTTGCCCCCACATCACCCGCCATGCGCGCTGCTGCGCCTTGACTTTACGGGCGAAAAAATGCTATAATAAAAGTAAGCAAGAACGAAGACTTGCGTGAAAAGGAGGTTTTTTGCCTATGCTATACGTATGGATCGCGGTACTGGTTGCCGCCGTGGTCGTGGAGGCGCTGACAAACGATTTTGTGGCGATCTGGTTCTTCCCTGCCGCCATCGTTTCCATGATCCTCTCTCTTTTTGATACGTCCCCGTGGTTGCAGCTTTTGCTCTTCCTTGTCATCGGGCTTTTGCTGGTGGTCGCCACCCGCCCGCTTTGCCGCAAATTCCTTGTAAGCAAGCAGGAAAAAACGAACGTGGACGCCATCGTGGGCAAGGTCTGCATCGTCACCGAGGAGATCCGCAACATCGACGAGATGGGCGAGGTCAAGCTCGGCGGTCTGCGCTGGTCTGCCCGCTCCGCAGAAGACCGTGTGATCCCCGTGGGAGAGCAGGTCACCGTAAAGGAAATTCAGGGCGTCAAGCTGATCGTAGAATAAAAATAAAATAAATAAGGAGAATTTATTATGGCAGTTATCATCGCACTTGTTTGTATTCTGGTTGTATTGCTGGTCATTCTGATCGCCAATATCAACATCGTCCCCCAGGCACACGCCTACGTGGTCGAGCGCCTTGGCTCCTACCGCGAAACGTGGAGCAACGGCCTGCACGTGAAGATCCCCTTCATCGACAAGATCAGCAAAAAGGTCAATTTGATGGAGCAGGTCGTGGACTTCCCGCCCCAGTCGGTTATCACCAAGGATAACGTGCGTATGCAGATCGACACCGTGGTCTATTACCAGATCACCGACTGCAAGCTGTACGCCTACGGTGTCACCAACCCCATCTTCGCCATTGAAAACCTGACCGCCACCACCCTGCGTAACATGATCGGTGAGCTGGATCTGGACGGGACCCTGACCTCCCGCGACACCATCAACACCAAAATGCGCGCCATTCTTGACCAGGCCACCGATGCCTGGGGCATCAAGGTCAACCGCGTCGAGCTGAAAAATATCATTCCGCCCCGCGAGATCCAGGACGCGATGGAAAAGCAGATGAAGGCAGAGCGTGAGCGCCGTGAGGCGATCCTGCGCGCCGAGGGTGAAAAGAACTCCGCCATTCTTGTGGCAGAGGGTCGTAAGCAGTCCGCCATTCTGGACGCAGAGGCCGAAAAGCAGGCCGCTATCCTGCGCGCCGAGGCACAGCGCGAGGCACGTATCCGCGAGGCCGAGGGTGAGGCAGAGGCCATCTTGAAGGTGCAGCAGGCAACCGCTGAGGGCTTGCGTATGCTCAACGAAGTGCCCCCCGCAAAGGAGGTTCTGGTGTTGAAGAGCTACGAGGCACTTGCCAAGGTCGCAGACGGCCAGGCCACCAAGATCATCATTCCCTCCGAGCTGCAAAACGTAGCCGGTGCCATCACCGCCATCGCCGAAACGGCAAAGAAGAAGTAAGAAATACGGGGAGGACTTTTGCAAAAGTCCTCCCCGTACCCCTTTCAAAATCTTTTGCAAAAAGGAAAAGCACACAGACGTAACGTTTGGCGTTTTCAACCAACAAAACGGCTATGTGCTTTCTTTTTATTTAAAAGGTTTTGGGTGGGGTGTGGGGCGACCTTTATCAAAAGGTCGCCCCATATATTATTCGTAGATCGGGAACTTCTCGCAAAGGGCGATAACTTCCTTGGTGATGCGCTCCTTGGAGTTCTCAAAGTCGTTCACAACGTCTGCGATCCAGCCGGCGATCAGCTCCATCTCGGGTTCCTTGAAGCCGCGGGAGGTCACGGCGGGGGTACCGATACGCACGCCGCTGGTGATGAAGGGACTGCGGGGCTCGTTGGGAACGGTGTTCTTGTTCGCGGTGATATGCACCTCGTCAAGGCGATGCTCCAACTCCTTGCCCGTCAGCTCCAAGCCGCGCAGGTCAAGCAGCATCAGGTGGTTGTCCGTACCGCCGGAAACCAGATTGAGGCCCTTTGCCTTCAATGCCTTAGCAAGGGCTGCGGCATTCTTCACGACCTGCTCGCCGTATGCCTTGAACTCGTCGGTAAGTGCCTCGCCGAGTGCCACGGCCTTCGCTGCGATGATGTGCATCAGGGGGCCGCCCTGCGTGCCGGGGAACACGGCCTTATCAATGGCCTTTGCCAGCTCCTCGCGGCAAAGGATCAGACCGCCGCGCGGGCCGCGCAACGTCTTATGGGTGGGGGTGGTCACCACGTCAGCGTAAGGAACGGGAGAGGGGTGTACACCTGCGGCAACAAGGCCTGCGATATGCGCCATATCGACCATCAGGTACGCACCGACCTCGTCTGCGATCTCGCGGAACTTCTTGAAGTCGATCACGCGGGGATATGCGCTGGCGCCTGCCAGGATCAGCTTGGGCTTATGCTCCAAGGCCAGGGTGCGAACGGCCTCGTAATCAATGGTTTCGCTCTCGTCGGACACGCCGTAAGGAACGATGTTGAAATACTTACCGGAAATGTTGACGGGCGAGCCGTGGGAAAGGTGGCCGCCGTGCGCCAGGTTCATGGAAAGCACGGTATCACCGGGGTTCAGCAGTGCAAAGAAAACGGCAAGGTTGGCGTTGGCACCGCTGTGGGGCTGCACGTTGGCGTGCTCGGCACCGAACAGCTTCTTGGCACGCTCGCGGGCGATCTCCTCGACCTCGTCCACGTACACGCAGCCGCCGTAGTAGCGCTTGCCGGGATAGCCCTCTGCATATTTATTGGTCAGCACCGTGCCTGCGGCAAGCAGCACGGCCTTGGATACGATGTTTTCAGATGCGATCAACTCGATGTTATGCTGCTGGCGGGAAAGCTCACGGCCACAGGCGGCAAAAACCTCGCTGTCAAATTGTTCAAGTTCGTTAAAAAACATATTATTATCCTCCCGGTAAAGGTATTTTTAAATCCAGTTGATCAGGGTGGTGATAAGGCCCATCGTAAAGCCGATCGGCACACCAAGCCAGACAAGGGCGTTCAGCTCCTTCTTCATCACCATCAAAAGCAGAGCTTCCAGCTCTCTTGGGTCCATCGCGTTGATCTTCTTTTCCACGATGCGGTCCAGGTGCATGTGATCCACCACCGCGTCCGCATAGCGCTTGACCAGCGTGTGGTAGAAGCTGACCAGGATCCCCTCAAACTTTTCGGCGTCGCCGACAAGCTCGGCGATCGGCTTATCCTCGTACGGGGTGATCTGCTCGGCCAGTGCTTCGCGCAGCTTTTCACGCCCGTCCGCTTTCAAAAACTCCTCTACCTTGCCCGCAATGGGTGCAGTCAGGGTGGCGATCAGCTGATCGCTGATAAACATTTTAAGCAGCGGGTTGCTGGCGGCAAAGGTGTTCACGGTGGCAGTTGCCTCGCGGCCGATGATCTCACCCAGATCCAGGGAAAGCAGTCCCTGCAAAATGCGGTCGGTCATGAAATCCAGCAGCTTGTCGCGTCCCGCCTCGTATTTTTCCTCCTCCACCACCTGCAAGCCGACCTCCTTCACGGAAGGAAGCGACAGCACGGTCTTGGCCACGGTACGGGACACGGATTTCGAGCAAAGGGACTCTTTGAGGTCCTCTTTCCTGACTAACATTTCACTTACCATTTTACCAAGGGCTGTGGCAAGTGCCGCCTTACGGCGCGGAATAACGCCGGGCGTGAAGGGGACGTGAAGCTTTCCAATATAAAGCGCCTTGCGCGGGCGGAACAGCATCTTTACAGCCAGCCAGTTGGTCAGATAACCGATCAGCGCACCGATCAGCGGTCCGGACAAAAAGCGCAGCCATTCAAACAAACCTTGTGGCATATCAATACCTCCCCAGTATATTCACACATTATTTTAACACAAATATATAGAAATTGCAAGTGAAAAACTTGAACATCTGCGAAAAATATGTTACAATAAGATGATAAAGTATCGAAAGGAGGCAAACATCTGTGAAAACGCTCTTGCGCTATCTGCGCCCCAGCGCGCGCTCTATGGCCTTCGGCCTTACCATCAAGGTGCTTGCCACTCTGCTTGAACTGATGCTCCCCTACATTCTGAGCCACATTCTGGACGTGATCGTGCCAAAGCACAGCGTGTCTTTGATCTTTTTGTGGGGCGGGATCATGCTGCTTTGCGCCGTGGGCGCGTACTTTGGCAACGTCATCGCCAACCGCAACGCCGCGCGCGTGGCACGCGACACCTCGGGACGCCTGCGTCACGACCTGTTTGACGCCACGATGCACCTCTCGGCGCGCAAGACCGACCGCTTTACCATTCCCTCCTTGGAGTCCCGCCTGACCTCGGACACCTACAACGTACATAGCTTTATCGGCATGATGCAGCGCATGGGCGTGCGCGCACCGATGCTGCTGATCGGCGGCATGGCCATCACGCTGTTTCTGGACTGGCGCCTGGCGCTGATCCTGCTCTCCGTTCTGCCCCTGATCGGTCTTGCCGTATTTGCGATCGCAAGACGCGGCTTACCTCTTTATAAAAAGAGCCAACAGGCCGTGGACGGCATGGCGCGCGTGGTGCGCGAGGACTGCCAGGGCGTGCGCGTGGTCAAGGCCCTTTCCCGCGAGGAATACGAAAAGGATCGCTTTGACAAGGCCAATCTCGCCCTGATCGACGCCGAGCATCGCGCGGGCGTGCTGATGGCCAGCTCCCAGCCCGTGATGAGCTTGCTTTTGCACGTCGGACTTTCGCTTGTCATCGGCCTTGGCGCGATCTTCGTGCAGGGCGGCTTGTCCGCACCCGGCCGCATCATCGCCTTTATGCAGTATTTCACGCTGATGTCCACCGCCATGTCGGTCATCACGCGTATCTTTGCCCAGTACAGCAAATGTATGGCCTCCGCCACGCGTATCGAGGAGGTGCTGTGCGCCGAAGAACGCGAGAAAACGGAAAAATCCCCCGTAACGGGTGTAGAAAACGCCCCGCACATCGTGTTTGAAAACGTGACCTTCTCCTACAACGGGCGCCGCAATAATCTGGATAACGTCAGCTTTTCCCTGCCGCACGGCGGCACGCTGGGCGTCATCGGCGCCACGGGATCGGGCAAAAGCACACTGATACAGCTGTTGATGCGATTTTACGATGCAAACGAGGGGCGCATTCTGATCGACGGGTGCGATATCCGCGATCTGGACGAAAAGGCCCTGCGCTCCCGCTTTGGCGTGGTGATGCAGAATGATTTTATCTACGCCGACACCGTGGCGGAAAACATTCGCTTCGGCCGCGATATCACGGACGAGCAGATGCACCGCGCCGCACGCCTTGCACAGGCGGCGGAATTCATTGAAAAATTCCCGGACGGATACGAGCATCTGCTGACCACCAAGGGCACCAACGTGTCCGGCGGTCAACGCCAGAGATTGCTGATCGCCCGCGCGCTTGCAGGTGCGCCGGAGATCCTGATTTTGGACGACGCCTCCTCCGCGCTGGACTACCGCACGGACGCGAATTTGCGCGCCGCCATCAAAAACGAAACGCACGCCACCACCGTGATCGTGGCACAGCGCGTATCCTCCGTGATGCACGCAGATCACATTCTGGTGCTGGAAAGAGGCACCGTGCTTGCCGCAGGCACGCACGCGCAGCTGCTTGAAGCTTGCCCCGCCTATCGCGAGATCAGTGCGTCGCAGATGGGAGGTGCGTTCCTTGAATAATTACGGATTTTACGGTAACGGTATGGGAAAGGAGAGCGCAAAGGGCGGTAAATCGCAAGCCACCGCCACGGACCGCGGTGCAAAATTAAAGGTTCTGCGCCGTATGGGCAAATACCTGTTTGCACACCCCGTATGGGTAGGTATCGCCCTTTTCCTGATGCTTTCCTCTAACCTTTTGGCGCTTGCTGCGCCCAAGATCTCGGCGCTTGCCATTGACCTGATCCAGCTGGGTGCGGGCAGCGTTGATATGAACAAGGTGTTCTTTTACGTACTGCTTTTGCTGGGCTGCTACGCGCTCTCCTCCGCGCTTGCATATCTGCTGGCCGTCACGATGGTGCATCTGAGCCAGAAGATCATCTATCAGCTGCGCCGCGAGGTGTTCGAGCATCTTACCACTCTGCCCGTCGGCTACTTTGATACTCACCAGACGGGTGATATCATCAGCCATATTTCCTATGATATCGACACCCTCAACGCCTCGCTTTCACACGACCTGTTGCAGGTCTGCGCCAGCATGGTCACCATCGTGGGCGCGCTTGGCATGATGATCTCGATCTCCCCCGTGCTGGTGCTGGTCTTTGCCATCACCGTGCCCGCCTCCCTGCTTTTCACCCGCTTCAAATCCCGCCGCGTACGTCCGCTGTTCAAGGAGCGCTCGGCAAAGCTCGGCGCGCTCAACGGCTATGCCGAGGAGATGCTATCGGGACAAAAAACGATCCGCGCTTATTCCCGCGAGGACGTGATCCTTTCCCGCTTTGAAAAGAAAAATATCGAGGCGTGCGAGGCCTACTACCGCGCAGAATGGTACGGCGCAATGATCGGTCCTGCCGTCAACCTGATCAACAACTGCTCGATCGCAATGGTCACCATGTTCGGCGGTCTTTTGTATATGCTGACCGTTTCCGGCGCGGCGCTCCCTGCCGTGATGACGCTCACTCTCGGCGGCGTTTCCGCCTTCGTGCAATACTCCCGCCGCTTCGCGGGTCCCATCAACGAAATGGCGAATATCGTCCACGAGCTGCAATCCGGCATCGCCGCCGCAGAGCGCGTGTTCCACCTGCTGGACGAGCCGAGCGAGCTTGCGGACAAGCCCGACGCCACTGTGTTGCAGGACGTGCAGGGCAAGGTGGATTTTGAACACGTTGATTTCGGATACACCCCGGAACGGGTGGTGTTAAAGGATCTTTCCCTGCAAGTAAAGCCCGGCATGACGGTAGCGATCGTCGGCCCTACGGGCGCGGGCAAAACCACTATTATCAATCTGCTTATGCGCTTTTATGACGTACAGCGCGGCGAGATCCGTCTGGACGGCACCGAGCTGCGCGACGCCACGCGTCACTCGCTGCGCGGCGCGTATACGATGGTCTTGCAGGACACGTGGCTGTTCTGCGGCTCGATCTTGGAAAATATCACCTACGGACGCGAGCAGACCACCCGCGAGCAAGCGATCGCGGCGGCCAAGGCGGCACACATTCACGACTTTATCGAGTCGCTGCCCCAAGGATACGACACCGTGCTTTCCGACGACGGCGTGAATATTTCCAAGGGACAAAAGCAGCTGATCACCATTGCGCGCGCCATGCTTTCCGGCGCACCGATGCTGATCCTGGACGAGGCCACCTCCAACGTGGACTCGCGCACCGAGCAGCAGATCCAGGCCGCGATGCACGAGCTGATGCAGAACCGCACCGCCTTCGTGATCGCGCACCGCTTATCCACCATTCAAAACGCAGACGTGATCCTGGTGCTGCGAAACGGCCAGGTCATCGAGGCGGGCAATCACGCCGCGCTGATGCAATCGGGCGGATTTTACGCATCGCTTTATAATTCTCAATTTTCTTAATCTGCCGAAAGGAGGGCGTTTATGAAAATTTCATTATTTGCCCTCAACGGCTCTTGGGCGCACAGCGCACTTGGCGTGCGCTGCCTGCAAGCCGCGCTCCAAGGCGCGGGCTTTGAGGCCGAGATCACCGAGGGCAATCTGCGCGACCGCACGCTGCCGCTGCTTTCCGCGCTGGCTGCGCAAAACGCAGATCTGTACGGCTTTTCCTGCTACATCTGGAACATCGAGCAGATGCTTTCTCTTGCCGAGGATCTCAAAGCCATTCGCCCCCATTGTCGCATCCTTTTGGGCGGCCCCGAGGTATCCTTTGCCACCGAGCGCTTTGCGGCGCTCCCCTTCGTGGATCATATCATCACGGGGGAGGGCGAGGAGGCCATCGTCCTGCTTGCGCGCGAGCTGCAAGCGGGCAAAGCACCCCCGCGCGTGATCGCGGGCGACCCCGACAAGGATTTTGCCACGCGGGGTATCCATTACGACAAAAATCACCCCGTTGCGCCACTTGTCTACTATGAAAGCTCTCGCGGCTGTCCGTTTTCCTGTGCGTTCTGCCTTTCCTCAACGGTGCGGGGCGTGCGTGCCAAGCCCGCTGAGCAAACGCTTGCCGAGCTGTTGGAATTTGAGCAGATCGCAGGAAATTTCACCGTAAAGCTGGTGGACCGCACCTTCAATTTTGACACAGAGCGTGCCAAAGTGATCTGGCGCGGACTTTTGGACGAGAAATACACGAAATGCTATCATTTTGAAATTGCCGCACACCTTCTGGACGAGGAGTGCTTTGAGATCCTTTCCAAATTCCCGCAAGGCAAGGTGCGCTTGGAGATCGGCCTGCAAAGCACCAACGCAAAAACACTTGCCGCCGTCGCGCGACACACAGATGCCGCCGCGGTGCTAAACGCCGCCAGGAGATTGACCGCACAAAACGCCTGCCACGTGCATCTGGACCTGATCGCGGGGCTGCCGCACGAGGATATAGAAAGCTTCGCGCGCTCCTTTGACACCGCGTACAGCGCGTGCCACGTGTTACAGCTCGGCTTTCTCAAATTTCTGCACGGCACGGCCTTGCGCCGTGACGCGGCCGCGTTCGGCGCGGTCTTTGAGCAAAGATCCCCCTACACGGTATTGAAAACAGACGTTTTATCCTTTGAGGATATCTGCAAGCTCCACCGCATCTCGGATCTTACGGAGCGCCTGCGCGACAGCGAAAAATTCGCATGCTCCCTGCCCTTTATCCTCTCCTTTTTGCCCTCTCCCTTCGCGTTTTTTGCGGAATTGGATAGCTATCTTGCCGAAAAAACGGGCAAGGAGCTGCAAAAGCTCTCGCAGCGCGATCTGTTCTGGCAGCTGGGGCAATTCGCCAAACAAAAGCTCCCCGCGCACGTGCACGGCGAGCTTTCCGAGCGCTTGCGCGCAGATTTTTCCGCGGCCGAGGTGCGCCGCCCGCCCAAGGGGCTTTGATACGAAATCTCTCAGAAAGGAGCTGTGGGAAGCTATCCCACTCCTATCGCTATGAAACATATTCTGATCTCCGGCGGCTCGCGCGGCATCGGCGCGGCGCTGGTCAAGGGCTTTGCCGCCGACGGTCATCGCGTGACCTTCCTTTATCAAAATAACACCGAGGCCGCCAAGGCGGTCGCGGCCGAGTGCGGTGCGCTTGCCATTCGCTGCGACGTATCCGATCCGGACGCCGTGCGCGAGGCCATTGTCGCCGCGCGTGCCGAGTTTGGTGCGATCGACGCCCTTGTGAACAACGCGGGCGTGTCGCATATCGGCCTTTCCCGCGATATCACCGATGCCGAGTGGCTGCGCGTGGTGAACACCAACCTCTCGGGCGCGATGTACCTTTGCCGCGAGGTGCAGGGGGATATGATCGCAAAAAGTGAGGGACGCATCCTCAATATCGGCTCTATGTGGGGCAAAACGGGCGCCTCCTGCGAGGCGGCGTACTCCGCCTCCAAGGCGGGATTGCGCGGGCTTACCATGGCGCTGGCCAAGGAGCTTGGCCCCTCGCACATCACGGTCAACTGTATCGAGCCGGGGCTTATTGACACCGAAATGAACAAGGCGCTTGACGCCGACACCCGCGCCGCGCTGATCGAGGAAACGCCCGTGTGCCGCATCGGCACGCCTGAGGACGTCCTTGCCGCCGCCCGCTTCCTTCTTTCTGACGAGGCCTCCTTCATCACGGGACAATGCCTTGGCGTGGACGGCGGATTTGCGGTGTGATATGATGAAAAAAGCAAAAAAGGAGGCCTAACGGTGCGAGAAAACGACTTTTTACCCCTGACGCGGGCGCAGATGGATGCGCGCGGCTGGGACACCCCCGACTTTGTATACGTCACGGGTGACGCCTACGTCGATCACCCGTCCTTTGGCGTTGCCATTATCTCCCGCGTGCTGGAAAACGCGGGGTATCGCGTCGCCATTCTGTCCCAACCCGATTATAAAAGCAAGGACGCGTTCCGCACCTTTGGGCGCCCGAAGCTCGGCTTTTTGGTCACGGCGGGCAACATCGACTCGATGGTGGCGCACTATACCGCCGCCAAGAAAAAGCGCTCAAAGGATTATTACTCCGCCGGGGGCGTAGCGGGCAAGCGCCCCGACCGCGCCACGATCGTGTATTGCAACCGTATCCGCGAGGCGTACGGTGACGTGCCGATCATTCTTGGCGGCTTGGAGGCCTCCCTGCGCCGCTTTGCACACTACGACTACTGGGATAACCGCGTGCGCCGCTCGGTTTTGGTGGACGCGCGTGCCGATATTCTGACCTACGGCATGGGGGAAAATATCCTGCTTCGCATCGCGGAGCTTTTGCAAAAGGGTGTGCCCGTGCGCAAGATCCGCGACGTACGCGGCACGGTCTTTCTTGCCGCGCGCGGGGATACCGTGCATTACCCCGTGGCGGCGGAGCTTGACTTCAACCGCCTCAAAGAGGACAAGCGCTACTATGCCGAGGCGTTCGGCGTGCAGTACAGAAATCAGGACGCCATTAACGGCAAGGCGATCGTAGAATACTACGACGACAAGATGCTGGTGCAAAATCCGCCGATGCCCCCCTTGGAGCGCGCGGAGCTTGACCGCGTCTATTCTCTGCCCTATCAGCGCACCTACCACCCCGATTATGAAAAGGAAGGCGGCGTACCCGCCATCGAGGAGGTGCAATTCTCCCTCACCCACAACCGCGGCTGCTTTGGCGCGTGCAATTTCTGCGCGCTCGCGTTCCATCAGGGACGCACCGTGCGCTCGCGCAGCATTGAAAGTGTGGTGGCCGAGGCCAAGCAGATCATCGCCATGCCCCAATTCAAGGGCTACATTCACGACGTGGGCGGCCCCACCGCAAACTTCCGCTATCCCGCCTGCGACAAGCAGCTCAAAAGCGGCGTGTGCGCGCACCGCAAGTGCTTAGCACCCACGCCCTGCCCCAATTTGAAGGTCAACCACAGCGAGTATATTCAATTATTGGAGACGATCGAGGCACTCCCCCGTGTAAAAAAGGTATTTATCCGCTCGGGTATCCGCTTCGACTATCTCCTGGCCGACAAGGACGAGCGCTTCTTCAAAAAACTGGTGCGCGACCACGTCAGCGGCCAGCTCAAGGTTGCCCCCGAGCATTGCGCCCCCCGCGTACTGGACGCGATGGGTAAGCCGCACTTTGAGGTCTATGAAAAATTCCGCAAGCGCTATTTCGAGCTGACCAAGTCGATGGGCAAGGAGCAATACCTTGTACCCTATCTGATGTCCAGCCACCCCGGCTGCGAGCTTTCCGACGCCGTGGCGCTTTCCGAGTGCCTGAAACGCGACCACTACGCGCCCGAGCAGGTGCAGGACTTTTATCCCACCCCCGGCACGGCCTCGACGGTGATGTACTACACGGGCATTGATCCCCTTACGATGAAAAAGGTGTTCGTGGCAACCGATCCCGAGCAAAAGAAGCTGCAACGCGCGCTGCTGCAATGCAACCGCCCCGAAAACGCGGCGCTTGTGCGCAAGGCGCTGCGCCTGGCGGGACGCGAGGATCTGATCGGCTTTGCCCCCACGTGCCTGGTGCGCCCCGAGGGTGCGCCCAAGCGCGAAAACGCGCCACAGAGTGGTACGGAAAAGCGCGGAAAAGCGCAAAATGCCCCCAAGCGTGGCGAGAAAAACGCGAAATTCGCCCCCAAGGGTGGCAAACCCGCCGCCACGCCAAAAGGCAAGCCCACAGCCAAAGGTGGCAAGGGAACTCCCGCCACGGGCGCAAGGCCCGCGCGCGGCGCGCAGAAGGCAGCCACCCCCAAATCCCGCCCGCAGCGCAAAAAATGATCCGTCGCTTTCGCCAAGCCGTCGGCTATCCCGCGATCCTTCTAAAAGGAAGCGGGGCTACCGCTTGGTCACAAGCCCTGAAAAAAGACCGCCCCGTGGCGGTCTTTTTTGTTTTTGCGTCATATCAGCGGGAATGCCCGCATATCTATAAGTGAGCCCAAACACATAAAAAGGAGGATTGCTGTATGGATACTCAACTGGAACTCAGACGCGAGCCGAAGCGCTTGCCCAAAATCGGCCGCCGCCACGTGATGATCGCGGGCGCGGTATTGCTGATCGCCCTGGCGGTGGTACTGAACGTGGTGCTTTTCGCAGGGCAGACCCCCACCGTGGAGGAGCCCGACACAGGTGTTGGCTCCAATCCCGATGACACCACGGGCGGTGATACCGTTACGGTGGACGGCTACTTCTCTGCTACGCAGGTCAGCCGTCAGCGCGCACGCGACGAGGCATTAGAAGTGCTGCAAAGCGTGGTAGAAAGCGCCGACAGCGACGAGGCCACCAAGACCAGCGCCCTGATGGAGATCTCGGCACTTGCCGACGCGATGGAGGCAGAGGCCAACATCGAAACACTGGTGCTTGCCAAGGGCTTTGCACAATGCGTTGCCGTGATCAACGGCGAGAGCTGCTCGGTCGTTGTCAGCAACGAGGGCGAGTTGCAGCCCGCCCAGATCTCGCAGATCAACGAGATCGTCTACGAGCAGGCAGGGATCCAGCCCGTCAACGTAAAGATCATCACGAAATAAGCGGTCAAAACCGTCTCTGATCCAATCGGGGGAGTGCTTTTGAAAAGCACTCCCCCGATTTCTTAATCCCAAAGCAACAGCAAAAGCAAAAGCGGCAGCACGTCGTCCTCCTTGCCACCAAGCAGACACAAGACCACCACGCCAAGCAGTACCCAATCCCAGATCTCGCCGTGTCCGCGCTCCTCGCGGCAGCCCCGCGACGGCGGGGCAAGCGAGGACAAAAGGGGAATACGGGAAAATAGTCCTCCCAAGCCCAAATTCCCAAAAAAGTCGCCCCGTTTGCCGCCTTTTTCAAAGGAGGGCACCTCTCTCCCGCCCCCAAAAGC
>JAZQWF010000021.1:0-32266 GCA_045632185.1 Eubacteriales bacterium | reverse complement strand
TATGACCATCACCCTCCTGCTCAACTCTGAGGGCAAGAAGATGGGCAAAACGCAGTCCGGCGCCGTTTGGCTTGACCCCAACAAGACCACGCCTTACGAGTTCTATCAGTACTGGCGTAACGTGGGTGACGCAGACGTGCTGAAATGTATCCGTATGCTGACCTTCCTGCCCATTGAGCAGATCGAACAGATGAAGGATTGGAAGGATCAGCAGCTCAACCGAGCCAAGGAGATCCTGGCATACGAGCTGACGGCCCTTGTTCACGGTGAAGAGGAGGCGAAGAAGGCCGAGGCCGCTGCAAAGGCACTGTTCGGTGCAGGCGGCGGTGAGGACGCTCCCGTGGCTGAGCTTTCCGCACAGGATTTCGTGGACGGTGCGATCGACGTGCTGACCCTGTTTGCCAAGAGTGGTCTTTGCGCCTCTAAGTCTGAGGCACGCCGTACCGTTGAGCAGGGTGGCGCTACCGTTGGCGGCGACAAGGTCACCGACATCAAGAAGACCTACACCGTGGCTGATTTTGCGGACGGCCTTTTGCTCAAACGCGGCAAGAAGAACTTCCGCCGTGTCGTGGTAAAGTAATCAAAAAATCACCCCGTATAGGGGGAATTGCTCCCGCGCGAGTTTTCGCGCGGGAGCTTTTAGGAGAGGGAAATGTCTAATATCATTTTGATCGGTATGCCCGCGTCCGGCAAAAGCACGGTGGGCGTGCTGCTTGCCAAAAACCTTGGTTACCGTTTTTTAGATTGTGATCTGCTGATCCAGGAGCGAGAGGGAAAGCTTTTGCACGAGATCATCGGGGAGCGCGGCGTTGCGGGCTTTTTGGAGCTGGAAAACCGCGTGTGCGCCGAGATTGCCGTGGATCGCACCGTGATCTCTACGGGCGGTAGTGCCGTTTATGGCGAGCAAGCGATGGCGCACCTGAAAACGCTTGGCAAGGTGCTGTATTTGAAGATCGACTACGACACGCTGGTGAAGCGCCTGGGCGATTACTCGCACCGTGGCGTGGTGTCTGCCAAGGCAAACACGCTGCGCGAGCTTTATGAGGAGCGCACCCCGCTTTACGAGAGATATGCCGACCTTGTGGTAGACGAGGCGGATACCGAAGGTGATCTTTCCAAGACCGTGTCACAGTGCCTGGCACTGTGCCAATAAAACATAAAAAAGTCCCCGTTCGGGGACTTTTTTATGTTTTGCCAAGATATTTTTGAATTTCTTCTAAACGTGCCTTGATGTCGCCAAGCTCCTTGACCACGGCGCGGTGATCCAAAAGGTTGACATTGCTAATACCAAGTAGATAATCACATGTTACACCGAAAAATTTTGCCAATTTAATGATAGTTTCACTATCTGGGTTGGTTTTTCCCGTTTCGTAGTTCGAAAGTGAGCGCTGGTCGATGCCAACGGCATTTGCAACGTCTGCCTGGCGCAGATCGCGATCCTCGCGCAGATCCTTGATTCTGTTCATAGAAAAGAAATTCCTTTTTTCTTTTACTTTACCATAATTTTTCGTTTTTGCTCTTGACATACCAATTATTTTTCATTATAATATAGTTATACCATAATATTGGTAAAATAATCGTTCAAAAGGAGTTTTTTTCTATGAAACCCGAATACGTTGCAAGAAAAAGTGCCTGCGAAGCGCTCTCATTTCTTTGGATTCTTTCCTGCATTTTGATCATTCCTGCGGTCATTCTGGCTTTTCGCATTGTGGCGGTCAAAAAATTCCGCATGGAGTTTTACCAGGATAAGATCATCATCCATCGCGGATGGCTGAATCAAAGCCAAAAGACGATGGTATTTATGGGTGTAACCTCTGCCGATCTTGAGAAGACATTGCTTGGCAGCATCTTTAATTACGGCACCGTTCGTGTAGATTGCGTAGGGAAGTGGGACGTGAATTCCACCACTTATATTAAAGATCCCGAGCAGCTTCAAGCTTACCTGCAGAGCCGTATTGTAAAGGTTAATCCTACGGTAACCCCCGCCTATAATCCTTACGTGCAGATGTAAAAGCAAAAAAGATGCGCCATTGGCGCATCTTTTTTGTTTTCGCATACTTTTATTTCTTATTATACCCACTCTCTTGCGCGATCAACGGCTTTGTGCCAGCGCGCAAGGCGTGCCTCGCGTGCGGCTTCGTCAATGGCGGGGGTGAAGGAGGCCTCGATGGCAGCGTTGGCTTTGAGATCCTCCAAGGAGGAACAAAGCCCCGCGCCGATGGCGGCAAGATTTGCCGCACCGAGCGCGGTGCTTTCAATGCAGGCCGGGCGCTGGATAGTAAGCCCCGAGAGATCGGCCTGCGCTTGCAGGAGCAGATTGTTGGCGGAGGCGCCGCCGTCCACGCGGAGCGCGGGGATCGCGGTGTCAGCATCCTCGCTCATTGCCAGCAGAACATCCACGGTCTGGAACGCCATGGCTTCCAGTGTCGCGCGCACCAGATGCGCGCGTGTCGTACCGCGCGAAATGCCAACGATCGTGCCGCGCGCGTAAGGATCCCAATGGGGCGTGCCAAGACCCGTGAGGGCGGGCACGAAATAGACGTCACCCGTGTCGGGGACGGAAGCGGCAAGCTGCTCACTTTCGGCGGCAGTGGCAAGAAGTCCCAAACCGTCACGCAGCCATTGGATCGCCGCGCCGCATACGAATACCGAGCCCTCCAATACGTAGGTGGTCTTGTCACCGATCTGCCAGCCCACCGTGGTGAGCAGTCCGTTCTTGGAGGTGACAGCGGTATCGCCCGTGTTCATGAGCAGGAAGCCGCCCGTGCCGTAGGTGTTTTTGCAGCTGCCCTTTTCAAAGCAGCATTGACCGAACAGCGCCGCCTGCTGGTCGCCCGCCACACCAGTGATCGGGATCGGCGCACCAAAGAGTGCCGTGTCGGTCGTGCCGAAAAGGCCTGCCGATGGGCGCACCTCGGGGAGCAGGGAGGCGGGAATTTGGAACAGCTGCAAAAGCTCTTTGTCCCACGTGAGCGTGTGAATATTGAAAAGAAGCGTGCGTGCTGCGTTGGAAACGTCGGTGGCATGCACCTTGCCACCAGTCAGACGGTAAATAAGGAAGCAATCCACCGTGCCAAAGCAAAGCTCACCGCGCTCGGCACGCGCGCGCAGCCCCTCGTGATGATCCAGCATCCATTTTAATTTGGTGGCAGAGAAGTACGCGTCGATGGGAAGACCCGTTTTCTCGCGGATCATGCCTCCAAGGCCGTTTGCGCGCAGCTCGTCACAGTATTCCGCTGTGCGTCGGCATTGCCATACGATGGCGGGGCAGACGGGCTTGCCCGTTTTTCTATCCCAAAGGATGGTTGTTTCGCGTTGGTTGGTGATGCCGATGGCTGCAATATCCTTTGCGGTAAGCCCTGCTTTTAGCAAGGCCTCGTGCGCGGAAAGGATCTGGCTTTCAAAGATTTCCTCGGCGTTATGCTCTACCCACCCCGCGCGGGGGAAGTGCTGGGGAAATTCCTTGGCGGCAAGCGAAACGATCCCCCCCTTTTCATCAAAAATGATACAGCGCGAGCTGGTCGTGCCCTGGTCTAAGGCCATACGGTAAGTCATGTGCGCTCCTTCCAGCGGTTTTTGGCACCGCCCCATTTTCTGATCGTTAAAACAGGTTCAAAGGTGAGGGCATATTCCGCCCCTGCAAAGGTGACCTTTTTGAGAATTCCGAAGCGGGCGCGGTAATTCGCCATGGCCTCGGCCAGAAAGGCCTCGGTCACGCCGAGATGCTCGGCAAACTCCCACGCCTCGCGGCAACCGACAAGGTACGCCTCCACCAGCGCCTCGGGGCTTGCAAGACGCTCAAAGGATTGCTCGCGCGCCTTGCGTTCCATGCGGGGATCCTCTAAGATGTTGCCCACCGTTCCCGTGGCGTGTGCCAGCTCCTCGCAAAGCACTACCGTGCGCTCGGCGCCTGTTTCAATGGCAGCGCTCAGCGCGATGGTGTCGTCACAGCAAAGGCCGCGAATGCGCTCGGATAAAAAAGGATATTTTTCAATTACGGTAAGCCCCTTTTGGCGGGCTTCTTCGAGTAATGTTTCGTACAAGGGTAACCCTCCTTAGGATCTGCGGCGGGATTTAACGAAGCGCACGAAGTCCTCGATCTCTTGCCATTCCTCAGCGGTGAAATCCTTTCCGTCAAAGTGTGCGGCAAGCACGCGGGGCTCTTCCTCCCAGCCCGTGAGGTACGCGGGCGTGACGCAAAGCGCCTGCGCCAGCTTTTCCAGCGCCTCGGTCGGGACTTTGTCGGTGCCGCCCGTGGCATAGCGATGCACTGCGGACTTGGAAAGCCCGGTTTTTTGTGCCAGCTCGCCGTAGGAGAGGGAAAGCTCCGCCATTTTTGCGCGGATACGATCGGATACAGTTGTCATAGCTTCGTCCACCTTTCGCGTTTTTTGCGAAAATTTCTTACGATATTATTGTATCATTTCTAAGGAAGGTTGTCAAGCAAATCGTCCCTATATTGAAACAGATTTACAATTTGTTCATAAATTTTCTTGCGAAAAGGGGTTGACAACAAAACGGAAATGGGTTATACTGTAATCGTCCCGAAAGTGGAACAGCTGCACAGGAAAATTCCGAAAGCGGAAACAAGTGGCGTCCGCGGCGCTGCGAAAATGTCCCGTGACGGATTTATTTTTTGCATCAGTCGTCCCAAAATAGGGACAATTATTTGACGCTGTGCGTCCCAGAATAGGAACGAAAGGTAGGAGAGAATGGAAGAAAGTAAAACAAAACATCGCCCCCAGGGGCTTCACGATCCCGATCGTGCCGCCTATATGATCGCCTGGCGAGATCAGCACATTGCAAAGCAGAATGAGCTGATCCGCGGATATGAGGAAAATCTTTCGCTGATGGAGGCGCTGCTGGCATTTGCGCTTTGGCAAGGGGCAGAGCAATGCGGCGCGGAGCGCTTGGCACACGTCCCCAAGGGCGTGCTTGGCGAAATGATTGGCAGATATACAAGCGAGGTGCGAGAGCAAGGCGAGGAATTTACCGTGCGCTTTTCCCCCGTCCAGGAGCCGATAGATGGCGGGGAGCAGGGGGAGGGGTAAGGCACTCCCCGCGGCAGAAAAAACGCGCAAGCTGCTTGGCAAAAGCGCCGCGGAGGCGGTGGCGGTGCTGGTGACACTGATGCGGGATACCACGCAAAAGCCCGAGCTTCGTATGAAGGCGGCGGAAAGTATTCTTGACCGCGTTTGCGGCAAGGCGGGCAGCACGGCACCAAGCGCCGGCGAGGGGATCCCGGATTGCGTCCGCTTTGAGGGGGAATTGGAGGAATGGAGCCGATGAGCGAGCCGTTGATCTTCCAAAAGCTGCGCCGTGAAGTCCCCAACGAGCGCCAGCGTGAATTTTTCTGCTCCGAGGCGGCGCATACCGCCTACGGCGGGGCGCGCGGCGGCGGAAAATCCTTTGCGATGCGCCGCAAGCTGGTGATGCTGGCGATGCGCTATCCCAATTTGCATCTGCTGCTGTTGCGCCGCACACTTTCCGAGCTGCGCGAGAACCATCTGCTGCCGCTGCAAAGCGAGCTGCTCGGCTTTGCGGAATACAAAAAGGAGGAACGGACCTTCCGTTTCCCGAACGGATCGCGGTTAACGCTTGGCTATTGCGATTGCGACGCGGACATGCTGCAATATCAGGGCGCGGAGTACGACGTGATCGGCTTTGAGGAGGCCACGCACTTCAAGGAGGAGTGGATGGTGTTCATCTCTACCTCGCTGCGTACCACGAAAAAGGATTTCAAGCCCCGCATCTACTACACCTGCAACCCCGGCGGCGTGGGGCATGCGTATATCAAGCGATTGTTTATCGACCGTGCCTTCCGTGAGGGAGAGGATCCCGACGATTACCTGTTTATCCCCGCACGTGTATACGATAACCGCGTGCTGATGGAGGCGGATCCCGCCTACGTCAAGCGCTTGGAGGCCCTGCCCGAGCATAAACGCCGTGCGCATCTGATGGGGGATTGGAATGTGTACGAGGGGCAGGTGTTCGAGGAATTTACCGACGATCCCGCGCATTATCACGACCGCCTGCATACTCACGTGATCGAGTCCTTCGCACCACCCGAGAGCTGGCAGCGCTACCGTTCCTTTGACTTTGGATACGCCAAGCCCTTTTCGGTCGCGTGGTGGGTAAAGGATCACGATGGACGGCTTTACCGTATTTTGGAGCTGTACGGCTGCGTGCCGCGTGAGGCCAACGTGGGTGTGAGATGGAGCCCTGAACGGATCTTTGAGGAGATTGCCCGCGTAGAGCGAGAGCATCCTTTTCTGGCAGGGCATCACGTGATTGGCGTGGCGGATCCCGCCATCTGGGACGCCTCGCGGGGCGAGGCGATCGCCGCGACGGGTGAGCGCTTCGGCGTGTACTTTGAGCGCGGAGATAACCGCCGCATCGCGGGGTGGATGCAGCTGCACAACCGCTTGCAGTTTGACGGTGACGGCAGGCCGATGCTTTACGTGTTCCGCACCTGCCGCGATTTTCTGCGCACGCTGCCCGTGCTGCAATACAGCCGTCTTTCCCCCGAGGACGTGGATAGCGAGGGAGAGGATCATATCGCAGACGAAACGCGTTATTTGTGCATGCTGGTGCCGATGTGCGCGGGTGGCGTCCGCGAGGAAAAGGTGCCGATGCGCCTGGATCCCCTGAACCGCTCTGTGCCCGCCTATGCGGGGCGTATGATACAACGAGAATAAAGGAGAAAACATGAAAGAAGAAAAGATGGAAAAGATGCCCGTTGGAGCAAAACAGGTGCGCGAGGCACAGGAGGAGCTGCGCCGCTTCCGCCGTGCGAGAGCCGAGCGCGAGAACCGCGTACGCGAGGAGGAGCGCTTCTTCCGCATGCGTGTCAGTCCCAAGGTGCATCGCAATAAGGAGGGGGAGGAGTTTGCCCCCCGCTCTGCCTGGCTGGTCAATACCATTCTGCAAAAGCACGCGGATATGATGGAGCACATGCCCACCGCCTCCTGCCTTGCACGTGAGCCCGGCGACGTAGAGGACGCCAAGGCGCTTTCCTCGATCCTGCCTGTCGTGCTGGACCGATGTGAGTTTGAAAGCGTGTACTCGGACAATATGTGGGCGAAGCTCAAACACGGTATGTGCGCGTACGGCGTGTTCTGGAACAATGCATTGGAAAACGGACTTGGCGACATTGACGTGCGCCGCATTGAGATGTCCCGCCTTTTCTGGCAGCCCGGTATCCGACGCTTGCAGGATAGCCGTGCTGTCTATTATCTGGAAGCGGTGGAGGAGCAGGCAGTGTACGCCGCCTTCCCGCATTACGACGGCAAGGGAACGAGCGCCGCGTCAATGGGGCTTGCAAGCGCAACGAACGAGAACGGCGGGATCGCCGTGATCGATCGTTACTATAAAAAGCGTTTGCCCGATGGGCGCACCGTGCTGCATTACTGCAAATTCACGGGGGATCAGCTGTTGTTTGCCAGCGAAAACGATCCGCAGTACGCGGACGGCTGGTACGAGCACGGCAAATACCCCTTCGTCCTGGATATCCTGTACCCCGTGGAGGGGGAGTGTGAGGGCTTTGGCTATATTGCCCTTGCCAAGGATCCGCAGCTGTATATCGATCGTATGGACCGCAATCTGATCGAATATATGGATTGGGCCACGCGTGTGCGCTATTTCTGTAAGCGCAACACCGGTATCGATGAGGAGGGCTTTTCCAACCTGGCCACCCGCATCGTTGAGGTGGAGGGAGACATTGACGAGGAGCGCTTGCGCCAGATCACCGTGGCGGGACTTGACCCGTTGTGGCTCCAATTGAAAAACGCCAAGGTGGAGGAGTTGAAGGAAACAACGGCCAACCGAGATTTCCTGCAAGGCGCCGCCGACGGCGGCGGGACTGCGGCCTCTGCGATCCTTGCTTTGCAGGAGGCGGGTAACAAGACCGTACGCGACATGGTCGCGGCGTCTTACCGTGCCTTCGTGCAGGTGGTGCATCTGGTGTTGGAATGCATCAGACAGTTCTACGGCGAGGAGCGCTGCTTCCGCATTCTTGGCGCGGACGGCAGCTTTGAGTATCTGCGTTGGAGCAACGTCAACATGAGTGCGTCGGGGGATACGCAGCTTAGCGACGGCACTGCCGCCGCGCGCCGCCCGATCTTTGATATTGACGTGCGCGCCGAGAGAATGGACCCCTACACCCGCTTTTCGCACAACGAAATGCTGATGGAGCTTTACCGTATGGGCGTGTTCTCACCGGAAAACAAGCAACAGGCAGCCATACTGCTTGACGCGATGGAATTTTCCGGTGTGGGACGTATCCGCGAGCGGATCTCTGCGATGACGGTGTCGGCCGATGATTGAGGTTTATTCACACCGTCAAGGGGGTAAATGCCGCTTGTACGTCAAGGGACACGCGGAATATTGCCCCGGAAACGATATTGTGTGTGCGGGAGTTTCCGCACTGGTCGGTGCGCTGGCGAACTATGCCGCCGCGCATTCGCATTACCGCCACGTGCGCTCTCATTTGCAAAAGGGTGATGCCTTTTTTGCCTGCGGTGGGGGCGGCGAGGACGGATTTGATATGATCGTGGAGGGACTTGCCGCCATCGCGGCTGCCTATCCCGATCACGTGAGAGTGCATGACACCATCACGGATTGAATTGTGTTATTCGGCGGCGTGAGCCGCCTGAAAGTGAGGCCTTATGAATAACGAAGAAACGGGCATTCTCTCCCTTTTTGAGGGAGGATGCGAGGGTGAAGAAAACACGTCCGACCACACCCCAAGGACAGAGCAAATGGGCGATACGGGTAGCGCTTCCGACGCCGGGGAGCAGAAAAACACATTGCGGGAGGAGGAATTCCGCGCGCTGATGGAGGGGGAATATAAGGACCTTTTCACAGCGTATTTTCAGCAGACCTTCAACCGCCGATTTAAGGAATACAAGCAGATCAAGTGCGAGCTGGAAAGCAGCCGCGCCGTGCTGGACGCTTTGCACGAGCGCTTTGGCGACCTTGCAGGGGATGCGCTTTTGAATGCCATACGGGCGGAAAACACATCTAAACACGCGCCGACGGAGGCAGAAAAGCCAATCCCTGTGGCGGCGGTCGCCGCACCTGGCGAGCAGATCGCCGAGGCCTGCGCCGAGGCGGAGCGCCGTATCCTTGCTCACATTCGCGCAAGGGGGCTGCGTCCCGCAGAAAATGCGGTGTGCGTGCAAAGCACCTGCGGCGATGGCGTGACGCGTATGACACGCGAGGAGCGCGCTGAGCTGGCAAGACGCGCCGAGCGCGGCGAGCGGATCGTGCTGTGATCTGCATCCATTAAAGAAAGGAAAAGAATGAAAGAGAATTTTATGATTGATCTGCGTCTGTTTGACGCAGGCAACAACGTCAACACAAGCGAGGGCTACGTCAACGCCAATACGGGCGTTGTTACCCCTTATACCGAGATCGAGGGCCTCTCTGACGAGATGCGCACCTATTACTCGGACTATCTGATCGACAACGCAGAGCCCAAGCTGATCCACGATCAGTTTGCGCAGAAGGTGCCGATCCCCAAGGGCAACGGCAAAACGGTGCAGTTCCGTAAGTATGATCCGCTGCCTAAGCTGACCGTTACGCTCAAAGAGGGTGTTACCCCCGACGGTCAGTCCCTTAACATGAGCAGTGTAGAGGCAAGCGTGCATCAGTATGGCGGCTACGTGGAGCTTTCCGACCTGCTTTTGCTCAGCGCCGTTGACAACAATCTGCTGATGGCGACCAAGCTGCTTGGCGCACAGGCCGGCCGTACACTGGATACCGTCACCCGTGAGGTGCTTTGCGGCGGCACGAACGTACAGTATGCCGAGGGACAGGTTTCCGCACGCCATCTGCTTGTCGGCGGTAAGCGCGAGGGCAATCACTACCTGACCGTGGATTGCATCAAGCGCGCCGTGCGTACGCTGAAATCGCAGAACGCGGAGAAGATCGACGGTGCTTACGTTTGCATCATTCATCCCGACTGCGCGTACGACTTGACCAATGACCTGAACTGGAAGTATCCTTACCAGTATGCCGCACAGCACCAGCTGTTTGAGGGCGAGATCGGTATGATCGAGGGTGTGCGCTTCGTGGAAAGCACCGAGGCAAAGATCTTCCGTCCCGAGCCGATCTATAACGGTCAGAGCGAGCTTCATTTGAAGGGTATGTACTACGAGGGTGTCGACGCCAATATGGCAAACATTACCTACGGCGTATTTGCCCCCTACCGCTTGGAGATGCCCAGCGGCACAAAAATTTTTGGAGAGGAGTGCGTTGGCAAGAAGATGGTGCTTTACAACGACACGGAGAAAAAGTATTATGCGTTCACCGTGCGTGGTGTAGAGTGCCCTGCAAGCGGTACCAACAAGATCTACTTCAACGAGAGAATGGCCGATGATAGGGATTGTTCGATCAGCATCAGCGATAACGACTACCTGTTCAGCGGTGAGGGCGGTCTTGACGGCCGTGACGTATACGCCACCATTGTTCTTGGCGAAAACGCTTACGGCACCACCGAGATCGCGGACGGCGGGCTTGAATATATCGTCAAGCAGCTTGGCTCCGGCGGTACGGCGGATCCCCTGAACCAGCGTGCAACCGTGGGCTGGAAGGCGACCAAGGCTGCGGTACGACTGATGGAGCCCTTTATGGTGCGTATTGAAACGGCATCCAGCTTTACGTCGGACGCAGTTTGATAAAAAGGGGAGGGGGCGAACCCCTCTCCCACTTTGATGATTGAGAGGAAAGGAAGGTTTTATGGAGCAAAACGAAAAGATCACGCTGCAAAAGCTGAAAAAGGAAATGGAGCAGATGCGCGCGGAATATGAAAAAAGGCTGGCCGGTATGCAGCCCGTCGCGGCCAACGAAGGCACGGCAGTCAATGACGAGGCGCAGCAAGCGATCGCAGAGCAGGAGCGCTGGCTCAACGAGTACGTGGAGATCAGGCTGTTCAAGGACAACGACAAATACAAGGACGACGTTTACGTGGCGATCAACGGTAAGAACTGCGTGGTGCGCCGCGGCGAGTGGACGCGTATCCGTCGCAAATTCGCTCTGCTGTTGGATCAATCCGAGATCCAGGATCTGCGCACGGCGCAGATGATCGAAGGGGAGGGCGAGAAATTTCGCAATGCCTCCCGCGCGTTGGGGGGTAAATAAAAATGATAAGCATGAGAATGACGGATATCAAGCTGTTCGTCAATCTGATCCGACCGGATCTGGGGGAAACCTATGTGGACAGACTGGTCAACTTCCTGCTTTGGCACTTGGAGGACAAGATCAGAACCGAGGTGCTGAATATCGAAACGGAGGTTCACACCGATCATTTTGTGCTGCCCAATCCCCACGATGACGTCTATTGGTGGTACGTACTTTCCTTCCTGGATCTGATCGAAGGAAAGATGGATCGCTATCAGGAAACTTACAGGCAATTTGAACTGGCATGGGAAAATCTTTGTCGACGAGTATACCAGCAAAAGGAAAACTTCAAGTTGGGTGAGGATTTCTTGTTCGAACAGGAGGCCCTATGAGCTTGATTGAGGAAAATTGGGAGCTGGTTTGTATTTGCTTCGGTATTTTCGTGAACCTGCTTGGCCTTGTGTACAACGTGATCCGCTACGTGCGCGCCGGAGGGCTGCGGCGCGCGGGGGATTGGCAGGAGCTGCTTTGTGTGCTGCGCAAATACGAATGTGAGGCAGAGGGTACGCAGGGGCTTGACGGTGCGGCGAAGCTGCAATACGTCCTTGGCAAAATGAGGGAGTATACCGATGCGTTGGGCGAGGCGTACGACCGCGACGTGCTGACGGCACTGGTCACAAAGGATATTGCCTTTGCCAACGAGATGAACGACATCAAAAGCGAGCGGCTGGAATGAGCCGCTCCCCCACAGGCGACTGTCTGCGCAAGAGGAGGCGGAGCTTGTGGAAATTTTAAGATCTATCTATAAACTGATGAAAGGAGTTGGAGAGTTATTTTGAACTATCAGGAAAAGGTATCAACGCGCGCCGAGGTGCGCGCACTTTACGAGCGTGTGACGAAGGATCCGACGATCGCACGTTATCGCGGATACACCGAAACGAATTCCTACGGCTGGAACGCCCAGGCGGGGGACTACTTCAAAAGAGAGGGCGAGGCGTGGTTTGAAAATCCCGCATATTGCCCTGATGCAGAGGAGGAAACCGCCGCAGAGAAGGAGGCATTTACAGACGAAATGCTGGAAAAGCAGACGCAGTTGGAGAAGCTGAACGCAGAAAAGGTTGAGCTTTGCGCGCTGATCGATTGCCTTAACGAGCGCATTGCAGCGTGCGAGGAGCAGTTGAAATGCGTAAGAGAGGAGCGCGACGAGGCACTGGCGGCGCTTGCCGCCCTGCGTGAGGCGCTTTGTGCAATCCGTAAACTGACGGAGATCTGATATCTGCCCGAACGGGTGGAATATTCGCCTGTTTTAACAACCCCGTGCAGATCTCTCTGCACGGGGTTCTTTTCGAAAAAACGAGGTGAGGGATGTGCAAAGGAGGGGAGCGGGAGCGGAGAGATGGAAAAAAGTGCGACAAAAATTTCACAAACCTACTTGACGGATCAATATAGTTCTGCTATAATTATTGGTATCTTTATATATGTATGCGCGCGTGCTTCCTGCCCGCGCCAACAAGGAGGTTCATTATGAACAGAGTTTATAATTTTTCCGCAGGCCCTTCCATGCTGCCGATGCCCGTGCTTGAAAAAGCCGCTTCCGAGCTGATCTGCTACGGCAACTCCGGTATGTCCGTAATGGAGATGTCCCATCGCTCCCCTGACTACGAAGCAATCATTGGCGACGCCGAGAAGATGCTGCGCGATCTGATGCAGATCCCGGACAACTACAAGGTGCTGTTCCTGCAAGGCGGTGCTTCCACCCAGTTTGCTGCCATTCCGCTTAATCTGATCGGCCGCACCGGTAAGGCAGATTACGTTGTTTCCGGTCAGTTCTCCGGCAAGGCGTTCAAGGAAGCGCAGAAGATGGGCTATGACGTCAAGTGTGTTGCCACCACCAAGGAGGACAACTTTGACCACGTACCCGCACTGACCCGCGATATGTTCCGCGAGGATGCCGCTTACGTGCACATCTGCTACAATAACACCATCTACGGCACCAAGTACCCCGAGATCCCCGATACGGGCGATATCCCCCTGGTTGCCGATATGTCCTCCTGCATCCTGTCCGAGCCGGTTGACGTCAGCCGCTTCGGCGTGATCTACGCAGGCGCACAGAAGAACGTTGCTCCCGCAGGCGTGACCATCGTCATCGTGCGCGAGGATCTGCTGGAATACTGCGATCCCAAGGCGCCCACCATGCTGGAATGGAAGATCATGGCAGAGAACGGCTCTATGTACAACACGCCCCCCTGCTACCCCATCTATATCGCAAAGCTGGTGTTCGAGTACCTGCTTTCCATCGGCGGTCTTGTCGAGATGAAGGCGCGCAACGAGAAGAAGGCAGCTGTGCTGTACGATTACCTGGATAGCCAGGATTACTACGTAGCACCTGTGAAGAAGGAGAGCCGTTCTATCATGAACGTGACCTTCGTAACGGGCGACGCAGACCTTGACAAGAAGTTCGCTTCCGAGGCCGCTAAGGCAGGCATGAAGAACTTGAAGGGTCACCGCTCTGTTGGCGGTATGCGCGCCTCCATCTACAACGCAATGCCTCACGACGGCGTTGTTACTCTGGTCGAATTCATGAAGAAGTTTGCCGCAGAGAACCCCAAAGCATAAGAAACCGAGGACTTTGAAAATGAAAAACATTCAATTGCTGAATAAGATCGCAAAGGTCGGCACCGACTGCCTGGATCCCGCCGTTTATAATATCGGCACCGAGGTGGAAGCTCCCGAGGGCATTATGGTGCGCTCTGCCAAGATGCACGAGATGACCTTTAACAAGGAGCTGCTTGCCGTAGCACGTGCCGGCGCGGGCGTGAACAACATTCCCGTGGATCGCTGTGCAGAGGAGGGCATCGTGGTGTTCAACACCCCCGGTGCCAACGCCAACGGCGTAAAGGAGCTTGCCATTTGCGCACTTTTCCTTGCCTCCCGTAAGATCGTGGAGGGCGTGAACTGGGCGAAGGGCCTTGCGGGCACCGCTGACGTTGCCAAGCAGGTCGAGGCGGGCAAATCCCAGTTCGGTGGTACCGAGATCCAGGGCAAGACGCTTGGCGTTATCGGCCTTGGTGCGATCGGCGGTATGGTTGCAAATGCAGCTGTCAAGCTTGGTATGAAGGTTATCGGCTGCGATCCCTTCCTGTCCGTTGACGCCGCTTGGAACCTGGATCACAAGATCGAGCATGGCCGCTCCTACGAGGAGATCTACGCAAAGGCCGATTATATCACCTTGCACGTTCCCGCTACCAACGATACCAAGGGTATGATCAACGCTGCCACCATCGCACAGATGAAGGACGGCGTAAAGATCATCAACCTGGCTCGCGGTGAGCTGGTAAACGCTGCTGATCTGGCTGTTGCTATGGAGAGTGGCAAGGTCGGCGCATACGTGACTGACTTCCCGGACGAAAACACCGTTGCTATCCCCGGCGTGGTGACCATTCCTCACCTGGGCGCTTCCACCGAGGAGTCCGAGGACAACTGTGCCGTGATGGCTGCCAAGCAGCTGGACGAGTATCTGGCTTACGGTAACATCAAGAACAGCGTGAACTATCCCGCCGTTTCGATGTCCCCCAGTGGCTCCGTCCGTCTGTGCGTGCTGCACGCAAACGTTCCCGCCGTGCTGACCAACATCACCGGTGCCTGCGCTGCCAAGGGCATCAACATCGAGAACATGATGAACAAGTCCCGTGGTGACAACGCCTACACGATGCTGGACGTGAACAGCGAGATCGACGACGAGATCCTGGCCGTCATCAAGGCCATCGACGGTGTGCGCCGCGTTCGCGTGATCAAATTTTAATTTAGCCGCATAACGGTATAGAAAAAGCCCCCGTTTGGGGGCTTTTTCTTATTTGTTGCCGTATTTGGAGGGCGGGGTGCCCGTCAGGCGTCGGAACTCGGCAGAGAAGTAGCTGATGCTGTCAAAGCCCGCGCGCTCCGCCACCTGTGTGACGTTGTAAAGGCCGGTGGAAAGCAGCTGGCGTGCAATTTCAATGCGTCGTTTTTTGATATATTCGAGAGGGGAACTGCCGTAGAATTTTTTGAACTCTGCGCGGAAATATACCTCGCTCACACCGCACATCTGTGCAAGGTCCGTGACGCGCAAGGTCGTGTCGCAGAGATTTTCGTCCAGATGCTCCTTGCAGCGCTGCATACGCTTCGGGGGCGCCGGGCGAGTGTGGAAAAAGGCGGCACTTGCTTCGTTTAACAGCTCGTAGGCGGCAGACATGCAGAAGAAGTCGCACCCCTCGGCAGAAAAGTGAGAAATGGCGTTATCAAATAAATTATAGAAGGAAAGCGGGAAGGCGGGGCGCACGCAAAGCGGGACAGGGGAGAATTCGCCCCCCTCGGGTGACGTATAGAAATGAAGAAGATACATTTCGCCCCCTTCGGGGATCTCTGTGGTATACGGGCAGCTTGAAGGGATAAAGGTCAGGGTGTCGGGGGTGGAGGAAAGCGTCTTTCCGCCTGCGGTCACGGTGGTCTTGCCGCTTTTACGAATGGAAAGCGAGCAGAAGGGGCGTGCGCTGACCGCAACGCTGGGACGCGCCTCGTAATCCAGACGGAAGAATTCCGCGTGTGTGATAATGGGAAGATCTGATGTCATAGCGTTCACCTCGTTTCGCTTTCAGTATAGCACCTTTGGGCGCAAAATGCAAGCGGTTTTGTTTCGAAATCCTAAAAAATATTGTTTTCTGTTATTGCGAGTGTGGGGGTAGATCGCTATAATGAAGGTAACATGGCGGCGTGCGGCCGCAAAAGAATGTAAGGAGAGAATTTACAATGGATTTGAAGATTTTGATCGAAGAAGCCATGAAAAAAGAGGGCATCGACCTCATCGGCTTCGCAGGCAAGGACCGCTTTGAGGGTGTTGACGCCCAGCACAACCCCTTCTCGATCTTCCCCGAGGGTAAGACCGTGATCATGCTTGGCAAGCGTATCTGCCGCGGCGCACTGCGCGGCGTAGAGGAAGGCACCAACTTCGGTGACTACGCACTGTTCGGCAAGAACTGGTTGGAGGACGACATTCTCTCCCTTGCTTGCTACAACCTTGTCCGCGCATTGGAGGACGAGGGCTGGGAGGCAGTTCCGCTTTTCCCCAACCCCTCGGAGCTTGGCCCTCAGGGCGTTTCCGTTGCAGAAGGCCGTCCCGCTCCCAACGTATACCCCGACTTTGACTATGCAGCAGTTGCCTGCGGCATTGCTGAGATCGGTTTCAGCGGTGTGGTGCTGACCCCCAAGTTCGGCTTCCGTCAGCGCTTCCACATGATCATCACCGATGCTGAGATCGAGGCAACCCCCCTGCTTGCCGAGAGCATCTGCGACCGTTGCGGCAAGTGTGCAGACGTTTGCCCCATGGGTGCTATTGACAAGAACAACACCACCGTTGTAGAGATCTGCGGCAAGAAGATGGAGGTCGCTACCGTTAATTACGAGATCTGCAAGACCTGTAAGAACGGCGCATGCCCCAACCGCTTCGCTCCCATCGCAAAGCCCGACCGTATCGCTGCTCTTTGCAACCGTACTTGCCTTTGCCACTTGGAGGAAAAGGGCGCTCTTGGCAACAAGTTTGAGAACGCCTTCCGTCAGCGCGAGGCTTGGGTAGTGGACGCAGCAGGTCACTACGCAACCCGTGACACCGAAAGCGCCAACGTCCTTGGCGGTCAGTTCAGTAAGGACGGGGATCGAGGCAACCGCAAATGAAACTGACTTCTCAAATGATCAAGGATAAGGCGAAGGAGCTTGGTATCGATTGCATCGCAATCGGTAACATTGAGCGCTTCAAGGAAGCCCCCTTCCTGATGTCCCCTTCGACTTACTTCCCGGGTGCAAAATCGGTGATCGCCGTTGCAATGCGCATTCCGCGTGGTACCTATCGCGGTATCGAGGAAGGCACGCACTGGCACAACTACACCTTCTATTCTTACAATAAGCTCAATTCTTACTTCCGTCCCCGCCTTTCCTACGAGTTGTCCTGCTTTATTGAGGATCACGGCTACGAGGCGGTGGCACACTATCCCGCCGTTCCCGAGGGCAACGGTACGATGAAGGAGCCCGTCCGTGACGGTATTCCGCCCGACGTTGTCTGCTCTGTTCGCGTGATCGCTGCGGGCTGCGGTCTTGGCGAGATCGGCTTTTCCAAGGTGTTCCTGACCAAGAAGTTCGGTCCCCGTGTCCGTCTTGGTCTGATCTTCACCGACGCAGAGCTTGAACCCGATCCCATTTTGGATACGGGTGACATCTGCCTGCATTGCGGCGCCTGCACGCGTGAGTGCCCCGGTAGCGCAGTGCCCTCTGTCAAGGACATCAAGAAGCGTTTGTACGTCGACTTCGGCGAGAAGAAGATCTGGTACGGCGACGTTCGTATGGGCCGTTGCACGCTTTCTCACCATGGCATGAACAACGAGTGCTCTCCCTTCCTTAAAAAGGAGTTCCCGAACATGGCATTCGACGTGCGCAACTCCGAGATGACCGAGGAGGAGGCGTACATCATGTCCTATATGATGGCGAATGGCCGCTGGGGCAGAAAGCCCGAGTCCAACCGCGTCATGGGCTATTATGATTACATTCTGTCGCACACCGGTTACTTTGCGATCTGCGGTGCGCGTGGCTGTATCCGCGCTTGTATGAACGCTTTGGAGAGATCCAAGCGCATTGAGAACTTGTTCCACAACAACTTCTACTACAAGAAGAGCTGGCTGCTGCCCTTGCACCCCGAAAAGGTTTCCGACGGTGTGAACCACTACCGTGAGGAATTCCTGGATGCGAAGTATCCCGGCATTCGTAAGAACGAGTACAAAAAGACTGAAGACTAAACCCTTATGCGCCCCGCGATTTCGCGGGGCGCATTTTTTTTGTTGACATATAAAAAAAATTATGTTATAATACTATAAGTATTATGGGATAAAATGCCGCTTTGCGGCGGGAGGGTTAATTTGATTATTGCATTAGAAAACGCAAAGCGCGAGCTGATTGATATGCGCGCAAAGATCGTGGATCTGGGCAGTGCGCTTCGCATTGAGGATCTGGAACGCCGTGTGGCAGAGTTGGAGCAGAAAACTGCTGACCCCGCCTTCTGGAACGATCAGGAAAATTCCTCTAAGGTGTTGCAGGAGCTGAAACAGAGCAAGGACACCATCGCGGAGTACGAGGCACTGGGTGCGCGTCTGGAAGACGCCATCGCACTTGCCGAGATCGCCATCGAGGCAGAGGACGAAAGCTGCCTGGAAGAGGTAGAGAGCGAGCTTGCCGCTATCCGCGAAACCGAGGATACGCAGAGAATGGAGATCCTTCTTTGCGGCGAGTATGACCGCAACAACGCCATCGTTTCTTTCCACCCCGGTGCAGGCGGCACCGAGGCACAGGACTGGGCGCAGATGCTGTACCGCATGATCACGCGCTGGGCTGAGCGCCGCGGCTTCAAGTACAAGCTGGTGGACTGGCTGGACGGTGATATGGCGGGCTTGAAGAGCGCCACCATTATGGTCGAGGGCATGAACGCCTATGGCTATCTGAAAAGTGAAAACGGCGTGCACCGTCTGGTGCGCGTATCCCCCTTTGACGCGGCAGGTCGCAGACAGACCTCCTTTGCTTCGATCGAGGTTATGCCCGAGTTTGCCAACGTCGATCAGGTCGTGATCCGTGATGAGGATATTGAGGTCACCGCACACAGATCCAGTGGCGCGGGCGGTCAGCACATCAACAAGACTGACTCTGCGATCCGTATCCTGCACAAGCCCACGGGCATCGTGGTCGGCTGTCAGACCGAGCGCTCTCAGTTGCAGAACAAGGAAACCGCGATGAAGATGCTGAAAGCAAAGCTGATGGAGATCAAGCTGCGCGAGCGTTTGGATACCATTGAGGAGATCCAGGGCAACAAGGTGAATATCGAGTGGGGCAGCCAGATCCGTTCCTACGTCTTTATGCCTTATACGCTTGCCAAGGATACCCGTACGGGCTTTGAGAACGGTAACATTGATTCCGTTATGGACGGTAATATTGACGGATTTATCAACGCTTATTTGAAGATGAACGCGAAATAATCGCATTTGCTGCGAGAGGGGAGGGAAGTCCCGTGAAAAAGCTACTTGGCTTTTTGCTGTCGGTTGCTATTTTGCTTGGCGCCTGCTTCGGCGTCTATTACTACCTGTCCTCAACAGATTATATGAGCACGCTGGCGCAAAGCGTCCGCACTCTTTTTGAGCAGGCACTGCAATCCGCACAGCCCGATGCACAGGACCTCGCGCCCGAGGGGCCGACAGGGCCCGGTACAGGAACGCCGTCCCCATCTACACCAAGCGCCCCCGCTTATAACGGGCAGGAGCAGGTGGTCGATCGTGACGAGGCGCTGGATACGTTGCTGTATGAGGCGGCGCTGAACTTCACCGAGGAGGTGGATATTGCGCATCTCGGTTATACGACCGACGAGCTGGAAGAAGAGGTCTCCCGCTTTTTCTTCTTCCACCCCGATCTGTTCTATGTGGACGGGAAGTACAGCGTTTACACCGCGGGTGAGGGTGGTGCGGTAACAAAGATCAAGCTCAACTATCTGACGACACCCGCACAGGCACAAACGCAGTTGAACTACTACAACAACGTGCTGGATACGGTGGTAGGCGCTATCCCCGCAGGGGCGTCGGATTTTGATAAGGTGCTTTATCTGCATGACTATCTGGTAAAAAATTACGCCTACGATTACGAAGGGCTTGCCGAGGAAACGGCAACAGGACAATCTGTGGCCGTGCGTGACGCGTATACCTTTTTCTATGGCAAGGTCGGCGTTTGCCAGGCCTATATGCTGGCAATGATCGCATTGTGCGAGGAGGCAGGCATTCCTTGCGTGCCCGTAGTCAGCGAGGAGATGGAGCATGCGTGGAATTTGGTCAAGCTGGACGGCGCGTGGTATCACGTGGACGTGACCTGGGACGATGCGGGCGGCGAGCAAAGCGCCGTATATCCCTCTTACGTCAGTTATCGCTACTTTTTGCTCAGCGGCCCTGCGCTGTATAACGGCGGCAGACAGGCAACCTGGCAAACAAGTGAAGCCGCAAGCAGCACCAAGTATGACACGGCGCTGTGGCGCGAGGCAACCACGCAGATGTGCAAAAACGGAACGAATTATTTCTGCGTTGTTTACGATAAAACGGCAAATGCACCCAAGATCTGGCGCGGCACGCCTGAGGAAATGACGGCAGTGGCTACACTGGACGCCAGATGGTACAGCACCTACCCCTCGTATTATACGCAGGCGTGGGCAAGTATCGTCGTCTGGGAGGATCTGATGCTGGTGAATACCGCAGACGGCTTCCTTTATTATAATGCGGCGACGAATACGCTCAGCGAGGCAGTGGATCTGAGCTCCACGCTTGGCACTGCGAAGATCTTTGGCGTATGCGAGGTAGAGGCGGACGGAACCGTGATTTTCGTTGTGGCAGAAGATTACCGTGGTGAATTTTTGCTGGGAGAATGGAAGCCCCCCACGATTTGATGCTATTTGTAAACAAAAAACAAAAAATGCACACCCCCACTTGCAGAATTTGTGAAAAAATGGTATACTGTGTTACGGTATGCTAATAAATAGAATATCTGGTTTTTTCGTAAGGAGGATTTGATATGAAAAAGATCAAGATTTTAACCCTTGTTCTGGCAGTCCTGATGCTTGCGGGAATGGCAACGCTGTTCTCTTCCTGTGGCACCAAGGCCGACGAGATCGTCGCCAGCAAGGACACCGTAGACGTTGATTTCAGCAACTTTACGGTTCTGTACGGTGATTCGCAAAGCGGCTCCAATTACACCTCTCTGATCCGTGGACAGTTTGACGCATTCCTTGCCAAGCTGATCGACGCTACCGGTGTAAATATGAAGATGCAGGCGGCCAGCCGTAAGGACGCCGATGCAGACGCTAAGGAGATCCTGATCGGTGCTACCGATCGCGAGGAAAGCACCAAGGCCTTGAAGAAGATCAAGGGCGACGGCTTTATCATCAGTGTTGAAAAGAATAAGATCGTCATCGTTGGTACCAACAACCTTTTCACGGTAATGGCGATGAATTACTTTGCCGACACCTACCTGACCGGTAATGAAAAGGCGTCCAAGACGCTGACCATCAATGAAACCGTTAAGGCCAACGAGATGTCCAGCATCGTGCTGGGTGATTCCACCATCGATAAGAAGGATACCTCCGGCGCGTACACCTACGTGTACAAGAACGGCCTTGGCATGACCCCTGATGCATACGCCAACCTGAAAACCGACGTTTCGCAGCCCCACTACAAGGAATTCCCCATGATCGCTGCTGAAAAGTTTGCACAGAGTATGTCCACTGCCGTGAAGCTGGATCTTGCTCATTTCCCCGTAGGCAACGATGCCACTACCTCTGAGCGTGAGGTTCTGATCGGCCATACCGCCCGCGAGGAGAGCCGCAACGCTCTTGTCAAGATCGACGAAACGCAGTACATTCTTGCCGTAGTCGGCGACCGTGTGGTTGTAAACGCATGGAGCAACGCGGTGCTTTCTCAGGCATCTGATGCATACCTTGATCTGGTCAAGGAAGCAACCGTGAAGAACGGTAGCGACGTAAAGATCACCCTGCCTCGCAACCTTACCCTGATCGGCGAGGCCGACCATACGTGGGTAACCGATTTCCCCAAGCCCGAGAGCGAGAACGTTGTGCTTTACAACACGATGGATAACAATGATGGCTCCTTGCAGTACCTGTACCGCGGCGAGGGCGTGACCAAGGCAGCATACGACGCTTACTGCGCACAGCTGAAAGCGGCCGGCTACAAGGAATACCAGTCCAACACGGTAGAGGGCAGCATCTTCAAGGTGTTCACCAACAAGGGCAGAGACGTGGCTCTCTACGTTGCATACAACGCATACTCTCATAAGGACGATTTCGAGGAATTCGACTGGACGATCTCCAAGCAGATCGACTCCAAGGTGCTTGATCCCTACGGCTTTGATTCCAGCATCCGTATCATTTCCTCTACCATTGAAAACGCATATCTTCCCAGCGCCGAGCTTCTGAACGCTCAGTACTACGACTACGTAACCGCTACCGAGATGACCTCTATGCCCATTTACCGCAAGGCAGTTGGTCACTGCATCATCTTCACGCTGGAAGACGGTACCTTTATCGTATATGACGGCGGCGGCGAGCAGGCAGGCAGCCGTGAGTACGACACGCTGATGAACGTGCTTCGCGAGCTGAACGCACAGGTTACCGGCGAGCCCACCAGCTCCTCTAACCCCATTCGTATTTCTGCATGGATCCTTTCCCACGCACACTGGGACCACTACCAAGGTTTCAGAAGGATGCTTGAATACTACGGTAAGACCGGCGAGATCTCTATGAAGTATATGATCGCCAACATCCCCAGCAAGGAAGCATATTGCTCTGACGATTTCACCGAGGTTACAGACGTGATGACGCCTGACGACATCAAGAAGATGCAGGCATCCGTAAACGGTGGCTTCACCTACATCAAGCTGCACACCGGTATGAAGATGTATCTGGTCAATATCGAGATCGAAACCGTGGCTACCTGGGAGGATCTGAACCCCATGCAGGTGCCCAACACCAACGATACCAACACGGTATTCCGCTTGACCATTTCCAGCCAGAACAGTGCGAACAAGACCACGCTGATGCTGCTGGGTGACGCAAACCGTAACCAGAGCCGCTTCATGTGCGCAACCTATGGCACTTACTTGAAGTCTGATATGACCACTGTGGCGCACCACGGTAACGCAGGCTGCGAGATCGACCTTTACGAGATGATCGATCCCGAAACCATCCTCTGGACGCACAATGCTACTGCGGCTCAGGATTACCTGAACCCCGCTAAGTCCAGCACCTGGAACTATCAGGTTGACCAGTACTTCGCATACACGCTTGCTTCTGTGAAGCGTATCATCGCCATCGGCGGTCCTCAGCTGTTCTACGTCAGCGGTGACACCTCCGACGACGAAAAGATGGATATGGGTGAAATGCCCGGCCGCGACGGTTATGTCCATATCACCTTCGTAGACGGCAAGCCCAACTTCGACAACGTACAGGAGTACCACTTCACGTACACGAAGAACTCCAAGGGTCAGTGGATCACCGAAACTGTTTCCCTTACCACGCTTGCACACACCGATATCAGCGGTGGCGCTGATGCTTGGGCGGCAAACAAGAACGTGATGACCTTCGTCAGTAACTACATGGTGAAGTGCAACACCTCTTGCCCCACCGGCGAGCACACTCACTAATAACAAAAAGCAACCGCAGAGAAATCTGCGGTTGCTTTTTTGCGTTCGGGGTATGGTGATGTGTGCGATGCAGCACTATTGTACAATTTGTAAACAAAAAACAAAAGATATGGTATACCTATTGTCAATTTTATGCAAAAATGATATACTAAACCTGTAAGGACATTTTGTGTTTTCGACAAGGAGGATCTGATATGAAAAAAAGCAGAATTTTATCGCTTTTTCTCGCCGTTTTGATGCTGTGCGGCTCGCTTGCACTGTTTTCTTCCTGTGGTGCTAAATACACACCCGGTGAGATTACGTTGAGCGAGAAAACGGTAGACGTGGATATGACGGGGTATGTCGTTTTGTATGGCAAATCACAAAGCGAAACGAATTTCACGGCAACGGTGCGCGACCAATTCAATCTTTTTGTGTCGCGTTTGAGCAATGCCACCGGCGCAAACTTCAAGATGAAGGAGGCGGCGCGTACGGATGCCGATCCTGAGGCGAAGGAGATCCTTGTCGGTCTTACCGACCGCGAGGAAACCACAAAGGCCCTGGAAGAAATTGAAGGTGAGGGCTTTGTGATCCAAGTGCTGGAAAACAAGATCGTGATCGTCGGCACGGACAATCTTTATACCGTGATGGCGATGGATTATTTCCTTCAAAAGTACGCATCGAACGCGCAAAAAAGCAAAACGCTTTCCTTGAACGAAAGCGTTAAGGCGTATGAGATGCAAAGCATCGTGTTGCTTGATTCCACGTACAAAAAGGAAAATCAGTCCGAGGTTTATACCTATGTTTATAAGGACGGACTTGGCATGGTTCCCAACCCCTACTCCTCGTTGAAGACCGACGTGACCGTGCCTTCCGTGACGGAGCTGCCCACAAGCATTGCGAAAAATCTTGCGGAAAAAATGGCGGGGATCGCCAAGCTTTCGGGAAAGTATTTTCCCGTAGGAACGGACGCTACCACAAACGACAGAGAGGTCCTGATCGGCCGAACCGGCCGCGAGGAGAGCCGCGAGGCGCCTTCCGAGATCAACGAAACGCAGTACATCATCACCGTGCGCGGCGAGCGCGTGGTGATCGCCGCATGGAGCAACGCGGTCTTAAATCAAATTACGGAGCCCTATATGGATCTGATCGCGGAGGCCACCCGTACGGATGACGAGGGGAACGTGCGCGTGCTTCTGCCGCGCGACTTCCGCCTGATCGGTGACGTAGAGAGTGAATGGATAACCGATTTCCCGAAGCCCGAGAGTGAAAACCTCGTGCTTTATAATACGATGGATAACAACGATGGCTCGCTGCAATATCTTTACCGCGGTGAGGGTGTGAACAGCGCCGCCTTTGATGCTTATTGCCGCGATCTGGAAGAGAACGGCTATACGCTGGTACAAAGCACGTCTGCCGAGGGCAGCTCGTTCGCACTTTTCAAGAACACGGAAAAGGACGTTGCGCTTTACGTGGCGTACAACGCCTACGCGCACAAAGATGATTACGCCGCATACGACAATACCATCATCAAGCAGATCGATAAAAAGGTGATCGATCCGTATGATTTCGAGGCAAGTCTTCGCATCATTTCCTCTACCGTGGAAAATGCGTATTTCCCCGATGAAAAGCTTCTTTTGGCGCAGGACTACGTCTACAAGACCGCCGGTGCGATCACCTCGATGCCCATCTATTCCACGGCACTTGGACATTGCTATATCATCACGTTGGAGGACGGCAGCTTTATCGTGTATGACGGTGGCGGCGCAAACAAGGGTAGCCGCGAGCAGGATACCCTTTGGAATTTGCTCAACGAATTGCATTATCAGGTATGGGGAAAGAAGCCCACGAAGGAGGAGCCCATTCACGTGAGCGCGTGGATCCTTTCCCATGCGCATTCGGATCACTATATCGGCTTTTCGCAGATGTTAAAGACCTACGGCCCCACGGAGCTGCTCCGAATGGATTATATGATCGCCAATATCCCCAGTGCGGCGTCCTATTCCGATGGCGTTGGCGAGGTTGGCACGGTGATGACGCCTTCGATCATTGCAGGCCTGCAAAAGACGGTTCCCGGCGGCTTTACGCTGATCAAGCCTCACATGGGTATGAGATTTTATCTTTGCAACGTGGAGCTTGAAATCCTTACCACCTGGGAGGATCTCAATCCCGTCAGATGGTCGAACAGCAACGATACCAACACGGTGCTTCGCATGGCCATGTTCAGCAAAAACAGCGAGGACGTGACCACGTTTATGCTGCTGGGCGACGCCAACCGCTTGCAAAGCCGTGTGATGACCGCTACCTACGGCACGTACTTGAAGTCGGATATGTCCACCGTGGCGCACCACGGCAACGCGGGCTGCGAGATCGAGCTGTATGAGATGATCGACCCCGAAACGCTGTTCTGGACCAATCAGGTGGGTGGCGTACAGAGCTATCTCAACCCTGCTAACACGGGCTGGATCTACGAGGTGGATCAGTATTTTGCATATGAGCTGGCATCGGTCAAGCGCATTTTCGCCAACGGCGCGCAGCAGTTTTACAGCAGCGAAGATCCCACTACGACCGCCTATAAGATCGCAAAGGGCGAAATTCCTTCTCCCAACGGCTTCTTCCATATCACCTTTGACGGTGTAACACCGAATTTTGAAAACGTGCAGGAATGGCATTTCACCTTTGAAAAGCGGGACGGCAAGTGGGTGGCTACCAATGTTGAGGTCACAATGCTTGCGCATACCGATATCAGCGGCGGCGCAGAGGCCTTCCATACCAACACAAATGGTGTGATGAGCTTTTGCAGCAACTACATGGTCAAGTGTGATACGGCTTGCCCCACCGGCGCGCACGCCCACTGATCAAATAAAAAAACAACCGCAGATCGCTCTGCGGTTGTTTTTTTTATGCGTGTGATTATTTCACGTCAATGACGCTCTCGTCCCACATTTCGGGTGCCTGATAGCCCATCAGGTTGACCATCGTGGCGGCCACGTTGGAAAGGCCGAAGCGGCCGTCATCTGCCTTCACGGTGTAGCTCTTGGCGGAATCCGTGTTGTCGTAGATGATGCAGGGCACGCGGTTGAGGGTGTGGCTGGTCTTTGCCTTGAAGGAGCCGTCCTTGCCCGCCTTGGGCTGGCCCTTCTTGTCGGTCTCGTACATTTCGTCGGCGTTGCCGTGGTCAGCGGTAATGAGAGCCACGCCGCCCATCTTGTCGATGACGGTAAGCAGACGGCCGAGCTGAATGACAAGTGCTTCCATCGAGCAACGGGTAGCGGCAAGAGAGCCGGTGTGACCCACCATGTCGCCGTTGGGGAAGTTGACGCGCAGGTACTTGTAATTGCCGCTTTCCAGCGCCTCGTTCAGCTTATCGGTGATCTCTGCGCACTTCATCCAGGGGCGCTGCTCGAAGGGAACTACGTCAGAGGGAACCTCTACGTAGGTTTCCAGCGCGTCGGAGAACTTGCCGGACTTGTTGCCGTTCCAGAAGTAGGTCACGTGACCGTATTTCTGGGTCTCGGAGATGGCGTACTGAGAAACGCCGGTAGCTGCCAGATACTCGCCCATGGTGTTGGTGATCTCGGGGGGAGCAACCAGATACTTGGAGGGAATGTGCAGGTCGCCGTCATATTCCAGCATGCCTGCGTAGATGACCTTGGGAACGCGTACGCGGTCGAATTTGTCGAATTCCTCGCCTGCGTCGAAGGTCTTAGAGATCTCGATGGAGCGGTCGCCGCGGAAGTTGAAGAAGATCACGCTATCGCCGTCCTCAATGGTGCCCATGGGCTTGCCGTCCTTCTCGATGACGAAGGGGGGCAGATCCTGGTCGATCACGTGGGTTTCGTCGCGGTAGGTCTTTACGGCCTCAGCGGCGGAGGCAAAGCGGCGGCCCTCACCCAGCACGTGGGTCTTCCAGCCAAGCTCTACCATTGCCCAGTTTGCCTCGTAACGGTCCATGGTGATGGTCATACGGCCACCACCGCTGGCGATAGCGGCATCAAAGCTTGCATCGTTGAGCTCTGCGAGGAATGCTTCGAAGGGATCAATGTATTCCAGCGCGGAGGTCTCGCCCACGTCACGGCCGTCAATCAGGGTGTGGATACGAACGCGTGCAACGCCCTCGTTCTTTGCCTGCTTGACCATGGCTTTGAGGTGGTCGATGTGAGAGTGAACGTTACCGTCAGAGAACAGACCGAGGAAGTGAAGCGTACCGTTAGAGGACTTCACGCCCGCGATCAGCTCCTGCCAGGTAGCGGAAGCGAACATCTTGCCGGACTCAATCGAGTTGGACACCAGCTTTGCACCCTGTGCAAAGACCTGGCCGGCACCAAGGGCGTTATGACCGACCTCGGAGTTGCCCATATCGTCGTCGGAGGGAAGACCGACGGCGGTGCCGTGTGCACGAAGCGCCACCATGGGGCGCTCGGCAAGCAGCTTATCAAGAACGGGGGTGTAGGCAAGCTTAACGGCGTTGCCTGCGGTATCGGGGGCAAGACCTACGCCGTCCATCACGATGGTGACAACGGGACCCTGCACGCCCCTAAAATTTTGAAGGGAGTTCAAAACCTTGCTCATAATAATTTCTCCTTTTACACTTGCGAAAAATTGCCGCGTGTGCTATACTTTAATCAGGCCTTAGCGTTTACCAGTGCCTCGGTGTCGCGTGCGATGACCAGCTCCTCGTTGGTGGGGATCAGGTAAACGGCAACCTTGGAATTGTCAGTGGAAAGCTTTACGATGTTGGACTGGCGCAGCATCTTGTTGTTCAGCTCCTTATCAAGCTCGATGCCGTAGTACTCCATGTTCTCGCAAACCATCTCGCGCAGGTGGGGGTTGTTCTCACCAAGGCCTGCGGTGAAGACGATCGCGTCCAGACCGTTCATTGCGGCGGCATAGCTGCCGATATATTTCTTGATCTGGTAGGAAAGGATCTCCATAGCCAGCTTGGACTTCTCATAGTTGGGATCTGCGGGGCCTGCGGAAATTGCTGCTTCCAGATCGCGGCTGTCAGAGGAGAAGCCGGTAAGACCGAGGAAGCCGGATTTCTTGTTCATCAGGTCGTTGACTTCCTTGGTGGAAAGGTTCATCTTCTCCATCAAGAGCGTCACGATAGCGGGGTCGATGTCGCCGCAGCGCGTGCCCATCTCTACACCTGCAAGGGGAGTGAAGCCCATCGAGGTATCTACGCACTTGCCGTCCTTAACGGCGGAGATGGAGGAACCGTTACCGATGTGGCAGGTTACGATGCGCGTGCCCTCGATCTTGCCAAGGATCTTGCACATCTCAGCGGAAACGAAGCGGTGAGAGGAGCCGTGGAAGCCGTAACGGCGGATACCGTATTTCTCGTATGCCTCGTAGGGGAGTGCGTACATATAAGCCGCGGGCTCCATCGTCTGATGGAAGGCGGTGTCGAACACCAGTGCCTGGGGCTTGGTGGGCATTACGGCGAGAGCGCCCTCGATACCCATGATTGCGGGGGGCGTGTGAAGGGGAGCGAAATCGTTGCAAAGCTTCAATTTGTCAAGCACGTCGCCCTCCAAAAGCATAGAGCCGGAGAAGTAGGGACCGCCGTGTACGACACGGTGACCGACTGCCTCGATCTCGTCCATGCTGGAAACGCAGCCATAGGTTGCGTCAAGCAGCTTGTCCACAACAACGCGCAGTGCGTCTGCGTGGTTGTTCATTACGTGGTTTTCCGTTACCTTCAAGCCCTTGGTCAGCAGCTTGTGGTCGATGAGAGCGCCTTCGGTGCCGATACGCTCGCAAATACCCTTTGCGGCAACCTCCTCGGTCTTGGTGTTGATCAACTGGTATTTCAGGGAGCTGGATCCTGCATTTACGATCAGTACGTTCATAGAAATATCCTCCAAAAAAATTTACCTGTAATATTATATCATAAATATGATATAATTTCAAGTTCTTTGTGATAAATTTATCGGGAAAGGGAAAAGCGATGCAAGCACTTGGCATTATTTGCGAATATAACCCGTTGCACGCGGGGCACGCGTACCTTTTGAATAAGGCGCGCGAGAGGGGCGTGGTGGTCTGCCTTTTGAGCGGAGATTTCGTTCAGCGCGGCGAGGCAGCCGTGCTGCCACCGCACGTCCGTGCCCAGATGGCACTCTCGGCGGGGGCGGATCTGGTGTTGGAGCTGCCTTTTCCGTATGCTTGCGGCTCGGCGCGTTACTTTGCCACGGCGGGTGTGCGCGCGCTGGCAGGCGCGGGGTGCAACACTCTTTGCTTCGGCAGCGAAAGTGCGGACGTCGCCGCACTGCTTGAAGGCGCCCAAAAGCTGTTGGGGGCGGATTTTGCCGCTGATTTTGAAGCACGTACCCCCGAAACGGGTGACGCGGCGGCGCATTTTGCCGCCCTTGGCAATACACCTGCTGCCAACGATATTCTGGCACTGGAATATGTCCGCGCGATCCTTACGGACGCGCCGACGATGGAGATCTTCACCGTGAAGCGAGAGGGCGCGGGATATAACGATACGGCGCTTGGTGATGGCTTTCCGTCTGCCACGGCACTGCGCAAGCGGGTGGCGCAGGGCAAGGATATTACCCCGCTTTTGCCACCCGTTGTGGGGGATATTTGGCAAAAAGCGATTTCTGCATACGGCGGAACGGCAGATACTTCCCGTCTTGGAGGCGCGTTGCTGGCACGCCTTCGTGCGGGTGACCTCCCCGAAAATATTGCGGATCTTGGCGGCGGATTGGCGGGGCATCTTGCCAAGGCGGCGTACCGAGCCACCGACTATGACACGCTTTGTGCCGAGGCCGCGACCAAGCGCTACACAAACGGCCGCTTGCGCCGTGCCATGCTCTATTTGCTCTCCGGTGTGACGCGCGAGGATCTGCTTGCGCCCCCTGCCTATCTGCGCTTGCTCGGCGCGAACGAGAGGGGCAGAGAGTATCTGGCCGGAACGCGCAAAACGCGCACCGTTCCCGTGATCACGAAAAATGCGGAGCTGGATCTTGCCGACGCGCGCGTGGCGCGCCAGCACGCACTTGAAGACGTCGCACACGCGCTGTATGCGCTTTGCCTGCCGCAACCGACGCTTCCCGCGGCTCTTGCGAGCAAGCCGCCCGTAATGTTGTAAAAAGCATTGACTTTTCATCTAAAATATGGTATACTATACTGTAATGAGTACGTGTGAGGAGGCATATTATGGCTGACGATAGAAAATTGGTAGAGGGCAAGTACCTGATGTACCAGGGTAAGCCCCTTGTAAGAGAGAACAATACGATCATTTACGGCGATCTGAATAACGATCCCTGCGTTCTGGTGTTGGAGATCATGTCCTACACGGGCGAGGGCGAGGCTAAGGTGCCTGACGTGATCCTGATGCAGCTTGTGGATTCCAAGGACCCCAACAAGATCCTCAAATCCGCGCAGAAGAAGGGCTTGCACACCTCCTTCGAGCTGGGCCTTATCTGGCTTGACGTTGAGCTGAAGAAGCAAGAAAAGTAATACAAAAAACGGCAGTTGCTAAACTGCCGTTTTTTGTTTAAAGTCCGTTTAAGGCAATATGAAATATTAGTGCCACCTGCCACGCAAGCCCCAGGATATTGACAAGATAGAAATAATAATGCCTGGTTTTGTGGTGCAAGAGTTGCATCGCGACAAGCGCGCCCAGTGCTCCGCCTATAAATCCTGCTGAAAGCAACATTCTTTCGGGAAGGCGCCACGCACCGCGCTTGGCCCTGCGTTTATCTATAGCGTATAAATAAAAGGAGTTTATGCTACCGCCAAGCAACACAACAAGATATATTTTCAGAATCATAAAAACCTCTTTTTCTGTCCCCCGTTAGGGGGCTTTTTTATCTTTTGACTTCTACGATCGCGTCCTTATGCTTCTCGTAGAAGCGAATGGCCCACTCACGCGTATAGGCAAGTCCGCGATCCTGATAGATGGCGGCGGCGATGGCCTCTATATAAAAATCGTGCTCGTTATGAGGCAGGGAAAGGTGGCGCGGGGCCTCGGTTGCAAAATAAAGGTCATTGTAGGCAAACTTGTGCGCTTCCACAATGTCGCACAGATTTTTCAGCGTGCGGTTGTTCTCCATATCCGCTTTTCTGCGTGTGATCTCGTCCTTGTCAAGGCCCATGCTGTAAAACAGCTCGGACCAGATCAGCTTCATCACGGCGTCGCCCACGGTTGCCATGGCGTCGTTTGTGTAATTAAACCGTCCCTCCTCGCGTTCGCAATACATGGCCTGCGCCAGGTAGGAAAGGTCGTGAAAATCATAGTCAAGTCGTCTTGCCAGCTCTTCCATGCGGGCAAGGATCTGTTCGCTGCTTGGCATCTGCATCGCCTCCTTTTTTAAAAGTATAACACAAAAAGGGGCGCAAAGCAAGTCCTTTACAAAATTCGACAATCTTTTCGCGCGTGCATATACTACTAACGGGGCGAAAGCCCCGTAACAAGCTGGAAAGGTGTATTTTTATGTATGATGAGAATTTACTCCTGCATCTGATGGGAGAGCCCGCTCGCGCACAAGCAAGCGCGAGCGCGCCGCACGGCCCGCGCCCCTTGGCGATGGTCTATGCCCCTGTGCAGGAATGGCGCGAGCTCTACGACAACGAGGCGGGGCTTGCGAGGGGAACGGTGTTCAAGGAGCTGGAATTCCCCTTTTTGGGAGGTGATGCGCGTGATTAACCGTAACACGGTGCGAGAAAACGGCAATCGCGCGATGAATTGCAAGGCCTTGCAGCAGCGCTTGCAGGCGGTGGATTTTGCCATCGTGGAAACCACGCTTTACCTTGACGTGTATCCCGATTGCAAAAAGGCGTTGGAGTACCACAAGCGCCTTTTGAAGGAGCGCGCGCTGATTGCCGAGGCGCTGCGCGCAAGCTGCGGTCCCACAACGGCGTGGGAGGAGCAGACGGACGGCTGGGAATGGGTAAAGGG
>JAZQWF010000020.1:0-30319 GCA_045632185.1 Eubacteriales bacterium | reverse complement strand
CCACCACCCAGCCGTGGGTGAGCACGGTCTTGAAGGGGGCCTCGGCCTTACCCGTCGAGCCGACGGCGGTGAGCAGAGAGGACTGGAACCAACCGCGGTACTGGTCGGCGCCCTCGAGATACACGTCTGCGGGCCACTCGTTCTCGGTAAGCACGCCGAAGTGGGTGGAGCCGGAGTCGAACCAGCCGTCCAGGGTGCTTTGCTCTTTTGCAAAGTGCGTTTTGCCGCACTTGGGGCAAACGTAGCCGGCGGGAAGCAGATTGGCGGCGTCCATATCGAACCAAGCGTTAGAGCCCTTCTTGGCGAACACGTCGGAAACGCTGTTGATGGTTGCCTCATCGCAGATGACCTCGCCGCAATCCTCGCAGTAGAATACGGGAATGGGCAGACCCCACTTGCGCTGACGGGAGATGCACCAGTCTGCGCGCTCGCGGATCATCTGTACCATACGCTCGCCGCCCCAAGCGGGAAGCCAACGCACGTTCTCGCACGCCTTGACGGCGGCATCCTTGAAGGCGTCTACCGAGCAGAACCACTGAGAGGTTGCGCGGAAGATGATGGGGGACTTGCAGCGCCAGCAGTGAGGATACTCGTGCTCGATCTCCTCGCTTGCAAAGAGCGCGCCGGTTTCTTTGAGGTCGTCAAGAATGGCGATGTTGGACTGATCGTAGCGCATGCCTGCGAACTTGCCTGCATCGGCGGTCTGAATGCCGCGGTCGTCTACGGGAACGATCACCTCGATGTTGTAGCGGCGGCAGGTCTGATAGTCGTCTGCGCCGAAGCCGGGAGCGGTATGCACGCAGCCGGTACCGCTTTCCATCGTGACGTAGTCGGCGTTTACAAGAACAGACTTGCGGTCAAGGAAGGGATGCTCGGCGGTCATGTACTCAAAGTCCGCGCCCTTCATGGTTGCGATGACCTCGTATTCCTCAACGCCACCTGCCTTCATGGTCTTTTCCAGCAGGGCGCTTGCAACGATATAGTTCTCGGCGCCTGCCTTTACCACCACGTAATCCTCGATGGGGTTCAGGGCGATGGCAAGGTTGCCGGGCAAGGTCCAGGTGGTGGTCGTCCAGATGATGACGTAGGTGTTAGCAAGATCGCAGATGCCTGCCAGCTTGCCCTTGTCGTCGCTCATACGGAACTTGACGTAGATAGAGGTACAGGGATCGGTCTTGTACTCGATCTCTGCCTCAGCAAGAGCGGTTTCGTCCTTGGGGCACCAGTACACGGGCTTCATACCCTTGTAGATGTAGCCGCGGCGATACATCTCGCCGAACACCTTGACCTCGCGTGCCTCAAAGCCGGGGGTCATCGTAGCATAAGGATGCTCCCAATCGGCGGTGATGCCAAGACGCTGGAACTGCTCGCGCTGAATGTTGATGAAGTTCTGTGCAAAGCCCTCGCACGCGCTGCGGAAGTCGGAAACCGACATCTTCTTGTGGTCAAGCTTGTTCTTCTTGATGATGGCACTTTCGATGGGCATGCCGTGGTTATCCCAGCCGGGGATATAGGGCACCTTATAGCCCATCATCACGTGGGACTTGTTGATGAAGTCCTTTAAGATCTTGTTCAGGGCGTGTCCCATGTGAATGTTGCCGTTGGAGAAGGGAGGGCCGTCGTGCAGCACGAAAAGGGGCTTGTCTGCCGCATTTTTCAGCATGCTGCCGTAAAGGTCCATCTCACCCCAGTATTTCAGCATATCGGGCTCGCGCTTGGGCAGCTCGGCACGCATGGCGAATGTGGTGTTCGGAAGATTGAGTGATGCGCTGTAATCTTTTGCCATTGTTTTGTACTCCTATGTCAGCCGATCGCTCGGCAAATTATTTACAAGTATTTGTCGGCCAGCAAGCGAATGCGGCCTTTTTTTGTTTGCTCGTCAAGCGAGCGAATGATGAATTTCCCCTTGCCGCGGATCACGATCACACAGCCCGTTTCCAGCATTCGGTCGGGCTTTTCCGCCGGCTCGTAGTCAATTTCTACCAGCTTTTCGCGGAACATCGCCTGCGCCCTCTCGCGGGAAAGGTTGGCAAGGGCGGCCACCACGCTGTCGGCGCGGGGGGAAGCCACCGTGTCGGATATCCGCTGGAACTTTCTGCCGCCGTCAAAGCCCTCGGGCAGCGTCACGCGGGAGAGGCGCACGGCGTCGTTGGCCACGCGGGTCAGATTTTCGCCGAGAAAGTCGGCCATCACGCGGTCGCAAAGAAGGATCGCCGTGTGCTTGTCGCACACGCAAAGATCCCCGATTGCATCGCGCTCGATGCCAAGGTTCAATACCGCCCCAAGGTGATCCTTGTGGTGCAGCTCGCGAAAGCCGCTGCCTTTGATTTGAAGCGGGATTAGACACGTCGCGCGCGTGTCTGCAAGACACTCGGCAAGCGTTGCCTCGTCCATATCAAGCAGATAGGGCGGCAGGAAAAAGATCCTGGCACGCTCGGCAGCGGGATAGCCGCCGTCTGTCAGCATTTCGTTTTTTGCAAAGGGCATGGCGCGATAAAGCGCGTGCTGCTCGGCAGGGGTGAGAAATGCAGTATAGGTGATCTCGCCGTTTCGCGCACGCGCGAGCAAGTCCTCCGCGCGCGCAAGCAAATGCGTATCCGTGCTCATAATGCCGCCCCCAGCATGCCGTTCACGAAGGAAACAAGCAAGAATGCTGCCAGAAAGGACATATCCAGCGGGAAATTGCGGAACCAGCCCATGCGGTCAAACAGGGCGCGGATCGGGGCGATCAGCGGCTCGGTCACCATATGGACGAAGCGAAGGATCTTATTGTCTTCCCGAATGGGGAACCAGGAAAGCAAGGCACGGATCAGCATGCAAAGCTCTATGGCGGAAAGCAGCACCGAAACGGTGTTGCCGAGAATGGCAAGGGCGATCCTCACGGTGTGACCTCCAATCCTTTATTTGTTGTTCTTATACAATGTTTCGATGAAACCGATGCAGAAAAACAAGATGATCAAAAGGGGCATCAGCGGTAGCTGCCGCCCTCGATCTCGCGGGCGATCTCGCTTTCCTCGGTGATCTCACCCTTGCGGGGGGAGATGACGAAGGTGCTTTTGGAAACCTGGCGAAGCTCGCCGTCCAGCACGTGAACGGCACCCATCAGAAAGTCGATCAGGCGGATAGTCGTTTCGCGGTCGATCTCCTCAATGTTCATGACGACCGTGCAGCCGGTCATCAGATAATCGGCGATGATCAGGCCGTCCTGTGCGTTGTGGGGCTTCAACACCTTCCACGAGCCGGCACCGGAGGGTGCGCTCTTTTTGGGTGCTGCGGGCATGGGGGGGACCAGATCGTTGTCATCTTCGTCGCTGATCACGCCGTCCTCGTCCTCGGGGCCGCGGTAAAAATCACCGCTGAAATCATCGTCATTGTAATTTTCTCTCGGCTTTTTGCTGAAAAAGCTCATGGTAGTACCTTCCTTTCTGCGTATATGGATTGATTAGTTTTCGTTTTCGGGTGCGGGGCGTCCCGCGAACAGTCGCCGTCCCACGCGCACAAAATCGGCGCCCTCCTTGACGGCGGCAATAAAGCTTTGCGACATACCCATCGAGAAAAGGGGCGTGCCGTTCAGCGCGAGGGCGTGCCAGAGCTCCTTGCCCAGCGCGACCGTCTTTTTGAAATAAGCGCGATAGGCCTCCTCACCGTCAAGGATCGGTCCCATCGTCATAAAGCCGCAAAGGTGCAGATGCGGGCAAGCAAGTATCGCACGGCAAAGCGACTCGGCCATCTCCGGCATAACGCCTGTTTTGGCTTCTTCACGCGCTACGTTGATCTCCACCAGTACGTCGATCACACGGCCGCAGGCAGCGGCGCGCTTTTCGATCTCCTTGGCTAATTTTTCGCTGTCTACCGAGTGGATCATATCCACCTTATCGGCAATGTATTTGACCTTGTTTGTTTGCAGGGTGCCGATGAAATGTACGCGCACGTCGCGCGCGGCGTAGATCGGCGCGTTTTCCAAAAGCTGCTGCACGCGGTTTTCGCCAACGTCCGTAACGCCCGCGTCAAGCATCGCCTCGATCTCGCCGGGTACGGCGTATTTTACCGCCGCCAGTATGCGGCATTCCTTTTGGGAAGTGCCTTTGGCGGCATCAAGTTCTGCGCGCACGGCGCTCAGATTGTCCTTTATGTATTGCATCATTGTAGCACCTTTCCGTCGAAAAGCTGTTTGGCGCTGACGATCACGCGCTCGCCTGCGGCAAGGCCGTTTTCCTCGTCTGGCAGAACCAGCACGCACCCTTGCTCACAAAGCACGGGGGTTACCCGGCGAAGCCGCGCAACGCCGTCCTGTAACACGAAGATCGTGTTGTCGGCGTCAAGTGCATCTGCGGGAATGGCAAGGCCGCTCACGCGCGCCTTTTCCACACGGACGGTCTGCTTGCGCCCGCAGAGATCGGTGGAGCTGTCCTCGCTGCGGAAGATCAGCAGCGCGTTGTCGGTGTCGTCGGTATAGATGCGTTCCAGCGTCATGACCGTATTCCCCGTATCAAAGCGGACGGGGTAGGGAGTGTTTATCGTGTAGGTCTGTGCCAGCGCTTTTTCCAGCGGGACGGCCAGATACCACGTGCCGGAGCAGACCAGCTTGCCGATCACGCCTTGCAGCTTGGGCTCTGCCGCAAGCAGTGCGCTCAGCGAGGCAGGGGTCAGGTTGGCAACCTGATTGGTGCCGAACAGTGCCTCGTATCCGTCGGCGCTGTGGTAGAAGATGCCGTCCGCAGCCGCCGTTGTGGTAAAGGCAGGGGGAAGATCGGCAATCAGTGCGTCCAGCTCGGCTTGCAGCTCGGCGATCCTTGCGCGAATGGCATCTGCCGTTGCCTGTGCCTCGGCCTCGCGTCCGCCCAGTGCGGTGGCGGTGTCCTGCAAGGCGGGCAGGGCAGAGCCGGTGCGACCTGCGCTCAGCTCACACATCAGCTCGGTGTAGGAGCTGACGTAAGTGGATTTCCAATCCTCGGTGGCGGCAAGGGCAGCTTCCAGCTCTGCGATCTGTGCATAGATCGCGGCGGCCCGCTCGCGCTTGTCCTTATTTTCGTCGTCCTCGTGTACGCTTGCCAGCACGTCACCTGCCTGTACGGCGGTGCCGTTGGCGGCCTGATAGTGGATCGGACCGCTGTTCAGGGTGGTGGGGGCGACCTCCTCGCGGAAGATATAGCCCGTCAGCGTGTCTGTCTGCGTATAGGTGGTAAGCTCGGCTTGCTCGTAAAAGTAGGCCTCGCTTGCACGGGACAGCTCGGTGACGAGAATGGCGATCAGCAAAAGGAAGAGCGCAAGTGCAAAAAGCATTTCAAAAGCCAGGCGTTTGCCTTTGGTTTTTTGCAAGATCCGCTCACCTCCGCTTCCTTACACGCGTGAGAGCTCGCGCGCGTAAAAATAAATTATTTTTAATTATAGCATATTCCACGCGCTATCAGCAAGCGCGCACGCATTATTTACAATTTGTTCACTTTTGCGAAGGCCGTTTTCTCCGTCCATCTGCAAGGGAAGGACATAGTCCTTGGCGCTAAACCACGTCAGTTGTCGCTTGGCATAGCGGCGGGTGGCGGTCTTTAATTCGTTTACGGCCTCGTCCAGCGCGCATTCTCCGCGCAGGTAGGGCAGCAGCTCCTTGTATCCAATGGCGGCCGCGGCAGTGGGAGAGCGCTCAAAAACACCTGCGTCCAAAAGCGCGCGGGTCTCTTTCAGCAATCCGTCTTCCAGCATCAGGTCCACGCGGCGCTCGATGCGCTCGTAAAGCAACGGGCGGCTTTGGAACACAAGCCCCAGCACGGCGGCATTGTACCGGCAGGGCAGCTCGCGTGAGCGACGGTCCCATTCGGATTTTGTCACACCCGTCAGGCGGTATATTTCCAAAGCGCGGATCACGCGGCGCAGGTTGTTGGGGTGCGAGAGGGCGGCACTTTCGGGGTCCACCAGGGCAAGCTCGGCGTGCAGTGCCTCGGCACCGTTTGCCTTGGCAAAGGCGGCAAGCTCGTCACGAAGCGCCTGATCCGCACCGGGCGTTTCGGGCATTCCGCCACGCAAAAAAGCATCCAGATAAAGCCCCGTCCCACCACAAAATACGGGCAGCTTCCCGCGGGAGAGAATATCCCTCACGGCCTCCTCGGCCAGGGTGGCGTATTCCATCGCGGAGAAGGGCTCGTCCGGATCCTTGATATCAAAAAGATGGTGCGGCACGCCGCACTTTTCCTCCTCGGTGGGCTTGGCGGTGCCGATGCTCATTTCGCGGTAGATCTGCATCGAGTCGCAGCAAATGACCTCTCCCCCAAGGCGGCGCGCAAGCTCAACGGCAAGAGAGGTCTTGCCGCTGGCTGTCGGTCCGACAACGGCGAGGATTTTGGGCTTTTCTTGCACCGTGATACCTCCTTTACGCCCAAACGGGACGGAAGGGGAGGTGCAGGACGCTCTCCTTGATCGTTTGTGCGATGTCGGTGGCAAAGAACACGAAATACACGATCAGCGCGATCACGATGACCGCAATGATGAATTTGGCGATCTTTCCAAGCAGCTTCAACGACAGGTAAATGGCAAGCGATGCGATCAGCACCGCCACGGCGCCGCGGGCGACCTCGCCAAGAATATCAGCAAGAGGCATAAGCAGCCCCTCCTTTCTGTAATACGGAGATTATGTCCCCAAACGGGGTGAGTTATGCGCGGATTTAATAAATAAACATCGCATCTCCGAAGGAGAAGAAGCGATATTTTTCCTTCACAGCCTCCTCGTAGGCGGCGATCACGCGGTCACGGTCATAGAAGGCAGAAACCAGCATGAGCAAGGTGCTTTCGGGCAGGTGGAAGTTGGTGATCAGCGCATCGATGGCGCGGAAGCGGTAGCCGGGGTAGATGAAAATGCCCGTGTCACCGGAAATGGGGTGCACGATGCCGTGCTCGTCCGTCACGCTTTCCAGCGTACGGCAGGAGGTGGTGCCCACGGCGATGACGCGACCGCCCGCTGCGCGGCGGGCGTTGATCAGGTCAGCGCTCTCCTTGGAAACAGAGATATACTCGGTGTGCATCACGTGCTCGTCCACGCGCTCCGCCTTCACGGGGCGGAAGGTGCCAAGTCCCACGTGCAGCATCACGGGGGCGATGGCCACGCCCTTTTCGCGCACCTTCTGCAACAGCTCGGGGGTGAAGTGTAGTCCCGCGGTGGGCGCTGCGGCAGATCCCTCCTCGCGTGCATAAACGGTCTGATAGCGGCTGTTGTCCGTAAGGCGCTCGGTGATATAGGGGGGCAGGGGCATCATGCCGATGCGGTGCAGAATGTCGTAAATATTTGCGCTTTGCTCGCGGTCGTAATCAAAGTGGATATAGCGGTTGCCCTCCTCCACGATGTCCGTAACGGTACCCGTCAGCAGGCCGTCACCAAACACCATCTTCGCGCCAAGGCGTGCGCGCTTGCCGGGCTTTACCAGGCACTCCCAGGTATCCAGATCTCGCTGGCGCAAAAGCAAAAGCTCGATCTTTGCCTCCGGTCTGCCCTGGGCATGGCCGTACAGGCGCGCGGGAATGACCTTGGAGTCGTTGATGACCAGCACGTCACCCTCGCGCAGATAGTCGAGAATATCGTAAAAATGCTGATGTGTCAGAGTGTTTTCCTTGCGGTCCAGCACCATCAGACGTGAGTGATCGCGCTGTTCCATCGGGTGCTGCGCGATGCGCTCCTCGGGCAGATCGTAGTAAAAATCCGAGGTTTGTAGATCGGTGGGGGCAAGATTATTGCGAATGATATTTGACATAATTTCCTTTCCGCTTGACTTTTTTGTAAAAAAGCATTGACAAGCGCGCCATGATATGTTAATATGAAGGGGACGAAGTTCGTCGGAAAAACATAATATAATGATAGAGGCGCACACTGCGACCTCGTTGGAGCAAGGCACCGCAGCCGTTTGCAGCTCCCGCGAGAGCACAGAGTGCCGAAGTGAGCCACCCGCGGAGGGTAGCTTGCTGGTTCGCACGGTTCAAAGCTGTGGAACTGTCGTCAGATTTGATGGAGAGCTATCTGTATGTTGCCGGGGGGTGTGCCTGCTCACACTACCTATATTATAGTACAACTGCAGCTGGTTTTCAACCAGTTTTTTTTATTTTTCTGTGTTTTTCCCGCAAACCCGGCAAAATTTTTCCGTAAGAGAGGAACAAAACATGAGCAAATTGAAGAAATCTATCTTTGAGGGCGCGGCTACCGCGCTGGTTACCCCCTTCAAGAACGGCGCGATCGATTTTGAAAGCTTTGGTAAGCTGATCGACACGCAGATCGCGAACGGCATTGACGCCATCGTGGTGGCAGGTACCACGGGCGAGGCCGCGACCCTTACGCATGAGGAGCATTGTGATCTTCTCCGCTTCGCCGCAGAGTATACCGCGGGCCGCGTGCCCGTGATCGCAGGTACGGGCTCGAACGACACCGCCTACGGCATCGAGCTTTCCCGCTGTGCCTGCGAGGTTGGCTGTGACGCGCTGCTGCTGGTCACCCCCTACTACAATAAGGCAACCCCCAAGGGCCTGATCCAGAACTTCCTTGCCACGGCAGAGGCAACGGATAAGCCCATCATTCTTTACAACGTCCCCTCCCGTACGGGTGTGAATATCACCCTGCCCGTATACCGTGAGCTTGCCAAGCACGAGCGCATCGTGGCCGTGAAGGAGGCCTCCGGTAATCTTTCCGCCATTGCCGAGCTGATGGCAGAGTGCGGTGACGCACTTGACGTCTACTCCGGCAACGACGACCAGATCGTACCGATCATGTCGCTTGGCGGCAAGGGCGTTATCTCCGTATTCTCCGGCATCATGCCCCGCGAAACGCACGATCTGTGCGCCGCCTGCCTTGCAGGTGACTTCAAGACGGGCGCCGAGATGCAGCTCAAATACCTCAAACTGATGAACACGCTGTTCTGCGAGGTCAACCCCGTCCCCGTAAAGGCCGCCTCCGTGCTGATGGATATCTGCGGCCCCGAGATCCGTTTGCCCCTTTGCGAGATGGAGCCCGCCAACCTGGAAAAGCTCAAAGGCGTGATGCGCGAGTACGGATTGATCTGATCTTAGAAAGGAAGTTAATATGCTGAATATTCTGCTTTGCGGATGCGGCGGCCGTATGGGTGCCGCCGTGGCCGCTGCGGCTACGGCCGCAGGGGATCGCATCGTGGCAGGCGTGGACGTGTGTCCCACCGCCGCTGCGCCCTATCCTGTATTTACCTCACCCGAGGAGTTCACGGGACACGCTGACGTAATGATCGATTTTTCCCATCACAGTGCGCTTGCGGGGCTTCTCGCCTATGCCACGCGTACGGGCACGCCCCTGGTCGTTTGCACCACGGGCCATACCGAGCAGGAGATGGAAATGATGAAGCAGGCATCCGAAAAGGTCGCCGTGTTCTTCTCCCGCAATATGTCGCTTGGTATCAATCTGCTGATCTCGCTTTGCCGCCGCGCGGCTGCCACGCTTGGCGAGGATTTTGATATCGAGATCATCGAAAAGCACCATAATCAGAAGCTGGACGCCCCCTCGGGCACGGCGTTGATGATCGCAGATGCACTCTGCGAGGACGCCGAGCATTCCTACGTATACGACCGCCACGCCGTGCGCAAAAAGCGCGAACGCGGTGAGATCGGTCTGCACGCCGTACGCGGCGGCAATATTGTGGGCGAGCATGAGGTCATGTTCTGCGGACAAAACGAGATCGTGACCCTCTCGCACAGTGCCGCCTCCCGCGAGGTCTTTGCCACGGGTGCACTTCGCGCGGCCCGCTTTATGCAGGGAAAAGGCCCCGGATTTTACAATATGGACGACGTGATCGGCACGCTGTAAGCTATTTTTGCAGGAGTGTTCTGCCATTGGCAGGGCACTCCTTTTTTTCAATATGTTCACAAAATAGTGGAATAATCTTGATATGAACGTAATGATTGAATGCTATACTTTTCGCATCAATTTCAAGAGAGGTTTTGATGATGAGAAGAAGAAAATCCATGCGGATCCGCATTATTTGCGCCATCGTTGCCGTGGTCATTCTTGCGACCGCGATCGTGTTGGCCGTGGTTTTGACAAAGGATAAGTCAAGCGGCACACTGGCAGAGGCCAGCGTGGTGCGCGCCTCGCTTTCCAGCAATCTGTCCTCTTCGGGCGTGGTCAAGACAACCAGCTTTTCCACAAAAATTCCGTTGGCGGCGCTGACGGTAGAGGACGTTACAACGTTGGAGGAGATCGAAAGCAACGATTATACCGTCAACCTGATCAAGCTGTTCAACGAAGGTGAGCAGGGCCCGTTCCTTTACCGTGTAACAGAGGTAAATGAGGAGATGCAGGGCAAGACCGTCAAGCTGGATACCAAGCAGGAAAGCGTGGAGATCATCACGCTGGTGCCCTTGCACTTCAATTGGAACCTGGCTGAGGAGAAGTACCAGCAGGATCTTTTGGCGGGAACCACCGATGCCAAAAACGTGCGGGAATACGTGCTTTCTCTTTTGCTGCGCGACGGCGGCTCGGATATTGATCTTTCCGTTGTTCCTGCCGATCTCTGGGAGGAGGACACCGACGCCGCGCTCAGCGTGGACAGCGCGCGGATCGGCGATATGATCCTTTCCCAGCTGGAACACGTAGATGACGTGGAGTTTTCCATCTCCAAGATGACCTGGCAGAAGGGGGAAACGCTGCTGCTTGACAACAACCTCTTTACCGTAACGTACAGCGAGATCTACGTGAGCTTTGCTTTGAGCGAGTATGATATTTCCGGCATCAACGCCCGCCTTTTGCAAAAGGAGCACGTCTATGCCGCTGTCAGCGTCAACGCCCTTTCCGGCCGTACGCTGGTGGCAGATATCGTGAAGATCCAAAGCGGCTCCACCTCCGGCGGTATTGCGTATTTCACGCTTCTTGGGCGTTTGATCTTCCCCGAGCAGGTGCGTGAAGCTGACGGCACGGTGCGCGACAGCTATGAATATTATGACGAGTTTTTGACGGACAGCACCGTGACCTATCTCGGTGCCCACCTGACCGATCATCTGACGCGCGAGGAGCTGTTGGACAATTATTCCGTGAACGTTTCCGCGCAGAAAACGGTGGTTGAGGATACGCTGATCGTGCCGACCAAGTGCATTTATTACGATGACGCCAAGCGCCCCTACGTTGCGGTGCTTGACGCAGACAAGAAGGAAAAGCGCGTGTATATCAAGATCACGCTTTCTACCGGTAACGATGCCGCTGTTGAGGCGGCTGACGGCTATACGCTGAACGAGGGTGACGTTCTGCGCTACGTTGCCGACACGGGCCTGATCGGCTCGCTGTTCTGATCGCGATGTCGCTGCTTTCCTTGAAGGACGTCACCAAGACCTATATGATGGGCGACGTCCCCTTTACCGTGCTTCACGGCATCACCTTTACCGTGGAGCGCGGAGAGTTCGTGTCGGTGCTTGGCCCCTCCGGCTCCGGAAAATCCACGCTGATGAATATTATCGGCTGCCTGGACGTGGCAGACGAGGGCGTTTATACCATCGGTCACCATACCGTAGACGGCTTGCGCGAGCGCGAGATGGCGCGTATCCGCAACCGCGAGATCGGCTTTGTGTTCCAAAGCTTTCAGCTGCTGCCCCGTATTTCTGCACTGGAAAACGTGATGCTCCCCCTGATCTATGCCAAGGTCCCCCGCGCCAAGCGTATTGCCCGTGCAATGGCGGAATTGGAGCGCGTGGGGCTTGCCGATAAGGCGCACAATCTGCCCACCCAGCTTTCCGGCGGACAGCAGCAGCGCGTGGCTATTGCAAGGGCATTGGTCACCCGCCCGCGCATTTTGCTGGCTGATGAGCCGACGGGTGCGCTTGACCGCGCCACGGGTGCGCAGATCATGGATATCTTCAAATCCCTGAATGACGAGGGCATCACCATCGTGATGATCACGCACGATCAAAAGATCGCCTCCTATGCTTCGCGTGTGGTGCATATTCTGGACGGCCGCATTTACAGCGCCGAGGAATATGCGGCGTTGGAGCAGGCGTAAGGGGGTGGGCGAATGTTCTTTTTAAGTACGATCCGCATGAGCCTTGCCAACCTGCGCGCCAATGCGATGCGCACGTTTTTGACGATGCTTGGCGTGGTGATCGGCATCACCTCTATCCTGGCGCTGCTTACCATCGGCCAGGGCGTTACCAACTCGGTGATCGAGCAGCTGGCCGGTCTTGGCGGCAGCCGCGCGACTGTGGAAATTGAAAACGATACGCTCAAAAAGGGATTTACGGAGGAGGAGTTGGAGCGCTTTGCTGCCCTGGAAGGGGTAGATGGCGTTGCCCCCCGCCTTGTTTCCTACCGCGCGATCACGCTGCTGCCGGAGAATACCAACAGCAATTACGGTGATCCGTATACGGCGGGCAAGGCCGTGATCGGTGTAAACGATTTCTATTTTTCCACCTATACCAAAAACGTGGGTATGAAGGGGGGACGCAGCATCTCCGTAGACGACGTGCGCTACCGTGCGAACGTTTGCGTGTTGGGATATGAGCTGTGGCGTGATCTTTACGGCAACTATCTTCCCATCGGTGAGACGTTGATGGTGAACAACACGGCCTGTACGATCATCGGCGTGATGAACCAGCTGGTCGGCGTTGACGTTTCGGGAAACAGCGCCGTGATCGTGCCCTACACGACCGCGATGTATACCTTTTCAATGGGCTTGCCCGACAGCTTTGACGTAGAGATCAATGCCGATTATGATGTCGGCGAGGTCATTGCGCGGGTGCGTGAGCTGTGCGCCACGCTGCTCAACAGCCCCAAGGGAGAGGCGTTCCGCGTAGTCAATCAGCAGGCGATCCTGGATATGGTGCTGACCATTACCGACCTGGTGCTGGGTATGCTGGCGGGAATTGCCGTTATTTCCCTGGTGGTGGGCGGTATCGGCATCATGAATATGATGCTGGTCACGGTGTCCGAGCGAACCTCTGAGATCGGATTGCGCAAGGCGCTGGGGGCGCGCCCCTCGGTGATCATGCTGCAATTCCTGATAGAGGCCACCATCATCAGCTTGTTTGGCGGTCTTGTCGGCATATTACTTGGATTGGGGGCATCTTATCTGGCCTCTGTGCTGATCGGATATACCTTCACCTTCAATCCCGGTATTGCAATGCTGGCACTGTTGTTCTCCTTGGCCGTTGGCGTGATCTTTGGCTTGCTTCCCGCAAGAAGAGCCGCTAAGATGAACCCCATCGAGGCATTGCGCTCCAAATAAAGAAAAACCGCGAAGCGAAAATCGCTTCGCGGTTTTTTGTAGCTTAGAAATTCTTTTCGATCTTCATGGCCACGGGGCACACCCGCTCGTAGGATTGATAGGGGATCTTATATCCGGAGCCGCGCACCGTATCGAAGATATCGTCGTGCATCGGCTGTCCGTCCGCGCCGAAGGGGAGCGTCAGGTGCAGCCCAAAGGGCAACAGCGTCTTATCGTCAATGCGTGCGTAGCTGCCGGAGAAATAGACGTAACGGGTGTGGGGATTGTCGAACACCAGCGTCTGATCCACGTCGTATACCCAGCTCTTTTCGCGGTTTTCAGCGAACAGATAGCCGCGTGCACCGCGCGCTACGTGCGGCCACCAGACGGTGGTCGCCTTTACGGTGTTGTAAAGATCGTTCTCACAGCCGATGTTGCCGTGGTGTGCAAGAGATGTTGAGTCGGATTTCAGATACTTGCCGTACATCGCGCAAAGGAAGCGGCTTTCGTTGTTGTTCGCGTCACCAAGCCAAAGCATGATATAGGGCTTGCCCACCTTCTCGCCTGCCTCGTTCGTGGCCCGCATTGAGAAGCGCAGCACGGTGGAGGTGTCGTTCTGGTTATAGATGCGGGCGGGGCTGATGTTGTCGTAGGTCATCAGCACCTCCATTTCCAGGTTTGCGAAGTAGAATTTCTGTCCCGCATGTACTTTCAGGAAGGTGAAATCCTCACGCATACCGTCGTGCAGGCGCTGCATCACGGATTTTTCGCCCATGTTCAGAATATCCTGATTGACGATACCGAATACCGAGCTGCGAGAGGGGAAGTTGCCGATCATGTACTCCATCTTGAACAGCTCGCTTTTGCCGTACTTGTCGATGAATTCGCGGTACGCGCCGTAATGATCCCAGTGCGAGTGGGTGATGATCCACGCCGCCACGTGAATGGGGCGCTCGGGGGTGGGCTCCGCACCAAAGATCTGCTGGTGTCGGATGCTAAGCAAATTCCAAAGCACGCCGGGCTCGCGGTGGTCGGGGTTCAGTCCGCCGCCGTCAAAGACGACGAAGCGGCCGTCCTCCAAGGTGATGATATAGCCCATACCCACGGCCTGACCGGTGATCTCCACAGCGGTCACGGCACTGTTCGTGACCTTTTGGTAGGCGCGCGGTGCCAGGATCTCTGCGGGTGGCTCTGCCACCGTGGAAAGAGGCGAGGTCACAATACGGATAGAGGGCGTGAAGTCGGGGGCATATTCGCCCTCGTGCGCAAAGGCCTCGTAGGCGGCATAGAGCATCACGCCGATCTCGCGGTTGACCAGCGTGGCAAAAAGACTGCCCTCGATCTCATTTTCCGTGATGGGCGTGTAGCCCTGCTGCACAAGTGCATCACGGTAGGCGAGGTAATCCTCTTTGGTCACGCCCTTATACAGATATTGCAGGGAATCGTCATTCGTGTCCAGGGTGTTGAACAGATAAAGATCCTTGCCCTTGGGCTTGGGGAAATCCACGATCCAGTTGGCGTTCGCGGTGTCGGCAAAGGTAAGACCGGTGGGCAGGCGGAGTGCGCCGTCCTTGCTTGCTTCCTTCGCCTCTTCCAGCATATCCACGAACAGCTCGTACGCCAGATCCAGCGAGGCGTAGTTCCAGCCCGTGATGACCACGGCGCTCTCACTGAGGTCTACGGCGTACTCGCCGCCGTTCAGAGCGTTCAGTACGTTGCGCGCGGCAGGGCGTGAGGAGATGCCGACGATCACTTCAAGTGCGTTTTCGGGCGTATCGTCCTTGGCGATGGCGAAGTCCTTTTCTGTATCAAGCCCCGTGAGCTCCGCGACCTTCTTGATCGCCTCGTCCACGCGCACGCAGGGCATATCGCGCATCTCCCAGTTGCGGTAGGTGTAGACCAGCTCGGGAATAGGGTGATAGGGCTTATCGTACAGCTGTGCGCCGTAAACAAAGGTCGCGTAGCATTGGCTTGCATCGGCAAGCGTCAGCATTTCAATATCCTCTGCCACGGCAGAAACAGGGATCTCGCCTTTGTCTGCAAGGCTGTTTTTGAAATATTGTACCGCCAGCAGCGTGGTCAGCGCATCCGTGCCGCAGACTGCAACCTTATCCTCGCACACGCAGATGGCAAAGGCATTCTTCTTGCCTGCCAGCAGGGCATCCGTCTGTGCGGTAGGGCCCACCCAGACGGCGCAGCCTTGCGCCGCATCCTCCTCGGCCGGCACGGCCTTACCGCCAAGCGCAGCGGCAAGGGATGTGATCACGCGGACGTAGCCCGCCGTACCTGCGGCGGAGGGGGCGTAGGCCACGCTTGCATTCGCAAACGAGAGGACACGTTTTTCACGGCTTTCGATAATTTTCATCATAGTAACTCCTTTATCAAAGAGATTTCTTTAAGGTGATTATATCATCTTGGCGCGCGGATTTGCAAGCAAATCCGCGACTTTTGGCAGATTGCCGAAGATTTCACTCACTTACACAAAAAACGCGCAAAAAAAGATGGTGCCGATATAGCAAAATCCCCGCAAAGTGCGAAAAAATGCACTCGGCGGGGATCTTCATTATGTTTGCGGTTCTTTTTGTGCGGGCTTTTTGATCTCGATCTCGTTGAGCAGAGAAAAGCCGAGGATCAGCGCGCCGCCAAGGATCTGCCACGCGGTGATCGGCTCCTGCAACAGGGTGACGGAGAGGATCACGGCAAGCAGCGGGTCTGCGTAGGAGAGCAGCGAGGCCTCCTGCCCGTGCATACGGTGCAGCGCGGAAAAATACAGACAGTAGGCAAGACCGGAGTGAATGGTGCCCACGGCCAGCAGGAAGAAAAGTCCCGTAAGGGAGATCGTGCCGATCTCAAATCCGCCCGTAAGCGCGACGTAAGGCGTTAACACCAGCGCGGCGGCACAGAACTGTAAGAAGGTGCGGGGAATACCGTCCACCCCCTTGATGCCCTTGTTAAAAAGGACAACGGTGGCATAAAGCACGGCGGCGCCCAGCGCCAGCAGGATACCCATCAGGTGATTGCCACCGCCCGCGCCAGATACGCCGACGATCAGCACCACTCCGACCGTGGAGGCGGCGAAGCAGACGCCTTGCTTTACCGTCAGCTTTTCGCGGAACAAAAAGGGGCAAAGCACCGTGACAAGCACGGGGGCGAAATAATAGCACAGCGTGGCGATCGAGGTGGTGGTGTAATTGTACGCCTCGAAAAGCAGGATCCAGTTAAAGCCCATTGCTGCACCGGATAACAGCAAAAGAAGCAGCGTTTTGCCGGTTACCCCCTTGACGGGGTTGATCTTCTTGAAGATCAGCACAAGGCCGATCACCAGCACGGCCAGCAGCGCGCGCATCAATGCGATCTCAGCAGAGCGCAGGGGAATGTTGCGCACGAACACGGCGATGCTGCCGAAGATCAGCATTGCCGCAAGGAATTGTACGCGGGTGAGAAGCTTGCCGTTCATTTTACACCTCGTTCTTGTCCGATGGCGGGCAGAACTCATCAAAGATGGGGGATACGCCCGATTTCAGATAGGCGGTGTAGCTTTTTTCCTCCTTCACGGTGTATACCACGGGGGCAGCGCCAAACAAGCAAAGGCCTGCGCGCAAGCCCAAGCGCCCCGGATACTTTTTGTCAAAGGCCAAAAAGGCGGGACGGCAAAGGAAATTGAAAAGATGTGCGGAAAGTGCGAAATTCAGCAGCTTAGAGCCGCTTTTCTTCCCTTTGAGCAGGTTGGTGGAAAGCAAGCCTCTTACCACGTGGGGGGCTTGCTTTTTCACGGCACGCAGCAAAAGCGGGTTGAAGCTTTCCATGCACCAAAGCCCCGTATATCCGTCCAGAGCTTTGAGGGCGGCGGGCACGAGCGCGGTGTTGCCGCTCTCACCCTTTAATTCAATCAGCAGCGGCACGCGTCCGCCCACGGCTTCCAGCACCTCGGCAAGGGTGGGGATACACTCGGTTTCAATACCGTTCAAGGGGATATTGCCAAGCTCGGCGGCGGTATGCTCGCACACCTTGCCCGCGCGACCGCATACGCGATCCAGCGTGTAGTCGTGGAACACCATGACCTCGCCGTCTGCGGAAAGCTGGATATCCAGCTCAATGGCAAAGCCCTGCTCGGCGGCGGCACGGAAGGCGCCCAGCGAGTTTTCGGGTAAGTCCCCGCCCCAAAGCCCGCGGTGGGCATAGGGGCGAAGGAAGGGCTGCACCGCTTTCTTTTTCGCGCGGGGCGCGATCAGATAAAGCCAAAGCGCAAAAAGTGCCAGAACGGTGGCGGAAATTACGATCAAAAGGACAAAATACCACGCCATCAGTCGTCGCCTCCCATGGCGTCAAGCATTACGGACTTGGCCTCGGGCTTGGCATCACCGTGGCGGACGAAGAACATCGTGAAGAAGGCAAGAGCCACGAAAATGGCGGCGTAGGGGAACAGGGTGCGCATGTTCATATCCAGGAACACGCCGGAAAGCACGGGCGTGATGACCTGTGCGGACATGCTGGCGGTGTAGTAGATACCCGTATACTTGCCCACGTTGGAGCCGCGGGAAAGCTCTACTACCATGGGGTAGGAGTTGACGTTGATGGTTGCCCAGCCGATACCCGCCGTAGAGAACAGCACGGGCATCAGAATGTTTTTCATGGCATTGGGGCTGTTTGCGGACAGGAAGGAGGCAAAGAAGAAGGAAGCACCGAGAATGACGACACCGCTAAGGATCATCTTCTTTCTGCCAAGCTTAGAGGAAAGCATACCAACGGGCAGGTACGCCACGATGGCGGCTGCCTGTGCGATCAGCAGCGTGGTGTTATAGTCTACGTCAAGCACGTTGCTGGCGTAAACGGAATACTTACTGGTCACGGCGTTGTAGCCCATGAACCAGAATACCACAGACGCAAGGATCAGGATAAGAGAGGTCTTTTCCGCGCGGGAAAGCGTGCGGGTCTCCTCGGTATCGGCGGTGGGCTCTGCGGGCTGATCCAGACCAAGACGGGTGGTTTCCTCCTGCATTTCGGCGGCCCACTTGACCTCGCGCACCTTCCAAAGGAAGATGGCAAGCGCCACCATCATCACACCCGCCACGATGGCGAAGAAGGTGGTGTAGCTCATCAGCGCGTTCGTGGCCTTGCCCGTGCCAAAGACGATACCAAGCAGCAGCACCAGAATACCGCCTGCCGTACCCATCAGATTGATGACGGCGTTGGCCTTGGAGCGCAGGGGCTTGATCGTAACGTCGGGCATCAGGGCAACGGCAGGGGAGCGGAAGGTGCCCATGGCCACCAGCACGAAGAAAAGCAGAGCCATGAAGATGATCAGGGGCGCTGCGTTTTGCTTGGTCACGCTTGCGGCATAGGCCTGACGTGCGGGAACGACGAAATTGGTGTAATCCTCGTTGGTAACGCTTTCGCCGTCCTTTTCCACGGTGATCTGGATCGAGGTGAAGTCATCGCGGTTCGGGAAGATCTCCTGCAAGGGCTTCTTCTTGGCGTCCAGGGCATCACTTTCGTTGATTTCGGGATTGAAATCATAGATCGTTTCCAGTGCCTCGGTGTAGGCGGTACCCTCGGTGGCGGAAACGGCCTCAATGCTCTTCAACTGCGTGTTGTCGGGAATGGAAAGACCGACCAGCAGAATGGCTGCTACAACGGTGCCGATCACGATAAAGGGCGTGCGGCGGCCGTGCTTTGTATTCACCTTGTCGGAAAGCGCTCCGAAGATGGGCAGCAGGATCAGGGCAAAGATGTTGTCCAGTGCCATGATCGCGCCGGACCACACCTGCGGCAGGCCGAATTTGTCGGTCAGGATCTTGGGTACGATGGTATCGTACGCCTGCCAGAACGCCGTGATCAGGAAAAAGGCGAAGCCGACGAAAATGACACGTTTGTAATTCAGTTTCATAATGTTTTTCCTTCCTTTTCAATATATGCTTTGGTTTTCAGGATCGCAAGTTGTGTTTTGCCGTCGGGGATCTCGTTGGCCATCACCATCTCCACAGCCCTGTCCAAGGGAACGGTGAACACCTCTAAGAACTCGTCTTCGTCCAGCTGTTGTGCGCCGAAGGTAAGCCCGCGCGCCAGGAACATCTGGATATGCTCGCCCATAATAGCGGGAGAGCCGTAGTAGGCGCCAAGGTCGATCAGCTCGGCGGGAACGATGCCCGTTTCCTCACGCAGCTCGCGCAAGGCGGCCTCGCGCAGATCCTCGTCGGGGCTGTCCAGCTTGCCTGCGGGGATCTCGGTGATCACCTTGTGGAAGGGGTAACGGAACTGATGTTCCAGCACTACCTCACCGTTATCTGTGAGCGGCAGGACGCAGACCGCACCCACGTGCTTGATGTGCTCGCGCACCGAGGTGCCGCCGTTGGGCAGAAGGACCTCGTCCCGAAACAGATGCACCACCACGCCGTCAAAAATTTCTGTGGAGCGCAACGTTTTTTCTTCTAAATTCATAAATTACCCTCCAAAGGCGGATTTGATACAGTATTATTATACCGCAAAAAGCTTTTTTTGTAAATAGAAAAAGGAAAAGTGGCCAGAGAAAAATCCGCAAACCCGCACCACAAGCGGGGTTGCGGGTACAGGCACAAAAAGTGCCAAAATATGAACGGATTTTTTGTGCATTATTTTATCTGCAAAGCCCTTTACAACCGCACTATATTGTGGTATACTAATCCGTACCGACACAAGATATAGTGTTGGTGAGAGAAGAAGAAAAATAAGGATAGAGGGTGCCTTGGGGTACCCTTGTTTTAACGGGAGAGGGGAAAAAGAGTATGAAAATCATTAAAAGAAACGGATCGGAGGTTACTTTTGACCGCGAAAAGATCGTGATCGCTATCAAGAAGGCGAACGAGAGCGGCGAGGGCAAGCCGGAGCTGACCGCAAGACAAATTGACTACATTTCCTTCGTGATCGAGGATTACTGCAACGACATTGGACGCGCACTTTCCGTGGAGGAAATTCAGGAGCTTGTCGAGACCTTGATCATTCAGCAGAACGCACCCGAAACGGCAAAGCGCTACATTCGTTACCGCTTCACCCGTAACCTGGCGCGCCGTGCCAACACCATCGACGAAAGCATTCTTTCCTTGATCGAGTGCAACAACGAGGAAGCAAAGCAGGAGAACGCCAATAAGAACCCCACCGTCAACAGCGTACAGCGTGACTATATGGCAGGCGAGGTTTCCAAGGACCTGACCCGCCGCGTGCTGCTTCCCGAGGAGATCGTGAAGGCGCACGAGGAAGGCATTATTCACTTCCACGATTCCGACTACTTCGCACAGCACATGCACAACTGTGACCTTGTTAACTTGGAGGACATGCTGCAAAACGGCACCGTCATCAGCGGCACGCTGATCGAAAAGCCCCACAGCTTCTCCACCGCCTGCAACATCGCTACGCAGATCATCGCACAGGTTGCTTCCAACCAGTACGGCGGACAGAGCATTTCGCTGACGCACCTTGCCCCCTTCGTGCAGGTGTCCCGCGAGAAGATCACCCGTCAGGTGCGTGCCGAGATCGAGAGCCTTGGCGTAAGCGCCACCGAGGAGAAGATCTCCGAGATCGTAGAGAACCGTCTGCTTGACGAGATCCGTCGCGGCGTGCAGACCATCCAGTATCAGGTCGTCACCCTGCTCACCACCAACGGCCAGGCTCCCTTCGTCACCGTATTTATGTACCTTGGCGAGGCAAAGGATCCCGGCCTGAAGCGCGACCTTGCATTGATCATTCGCGAGGTGTTGGAGCAGCGCGTGATCGGCGTGAAGAACGAGGCAGGCGTTTACGTCACCCCCGCCTTCCCCAAGCTGATCTACGTTTTGGAGGAGGACAACATTCACGAGGGCGCTCCCTACTACGACCTTACCAAGCTGGCTGCCAAGTGCACCGCTAAGCGTATGGTTCCCGACTATATTTCCGAGAAGATGATGCTCAAATTGAAGGTGGACAGCAACGGCGACGGTCATTGCTACACCTGCATGGGCTGCCGCTCCTTCCTGACGCCGTGGGTAGACGAGAACGGCAAGGCCAAGTACTACGGCCGCTTCAACCAGGGCGTTGTGACCATCAACCTGGTAGACGCCGCTTGCTCCGCTTGCAAGGACGGTCGCAACATGGACCGCTTCTGGGAGATCATGGACGAGCGTCTTGAACTGTGCCACCGCGCATTGCAGTGCCGCCACGAGAGATTGGAGGGCACGCTTTCCGATGCGGCTCCCATTCTTTGGCAGTACGGCGCACTGGCAAGACTGAAAAAGGGCGAGCCCATCACCGAGCTGCTTCACGGCGGCTACTCCACCATCTCGCTTGGCTACGCAGGCCTTTGGGAGTGCGTATACGCGCTCATCGGCAAGAAGCTGACCGAGCCCGAGGGTGAGAAGCTTGGTCTTGATATCCTCAAAAAGCTCAACGACGCCTGCGCCAAGTGGAAGGCAGACGAGAACATTCACTATTCGCTTTACGGCACCCCCCTGGAATCCACCACCTACAAGTTCGCCAAGTGCTTGCAGAAGCGCTTTGGCAAAATTCCCGGTGTGACCGACAAGAGTTATATCACCAACTCCTATCACGTCCACGTGACCGAGCCGATCGACGCGTTTGACAAGCTCGCGTTCGAGGCCAAGTTCCAGGAGCTTTCTCCCGGCGGCGCGATCAGCTACGTCGAGGTTCCCAACATGCAGGACAACCTGGACGCCGTGCTTGACGTGATGAAGTTCATCTACGACAACATCATGTACGCCGAGCTGAACACCAAGAGCGACTATTGCCAGGTGTGCGGCTTTGACGGCGAGATCCAGATCGTGAAGGACGACGGCAAGCTGGTTTGGGAATGCCCCAACTGCCACAACCGCGACCAGAACACGATGAACGTGGCACGCCGTACCTGCGGCTACATCGGCTCCCAGTACTGGAACCAGGGTCGTACGCAGGAGATCCAGGAGCGCGTGCTTCACCTGTAAGATATGAATTTTGCAACCATCAAAAAACGCGACATCGCAGATGGCCCCGGTGTGCGTGTGTCCCTTTTCGTATCGGGATGCACGCATCACTGCGAGGGGTGCTTTAACGAGATCGCGTGGGATTTTGATTACGGCGCACCCTTTACGGGGGCGGTGCAACAGGAATTGTTGGAGGCACTTGCCCCCGACTACGTGCAAGGCCTGACGCTGCTTGGCGGCGAGCCCTTTGAGCCGCAGAACCAGCGCGCCCTGCTCCCGTTTTTGAAGCGGGTGAGGGAAGTGTATCCGCAAAAGAACATCTGGTGCTATTCGGGCTACACCTTGGAGCAGCTGCAAGGCGAGAGCCGCGCAAGATGCGAGGTCACCGACGAGATGCTCGCACAATTGGACGTCTTGGTGGACGGCCGCTTTGTGCTTGCCAAAAAGAATATCCGACTGCGCTTCCGCGGCTCGGAGAACCAACGCCTGATTGACATGAACAAGACCCGCGAGGCGGGTGAGATCGTCCTTTGGGACAAATAAAACAAGCCGCAGACATCGTCTGCGGCTTTCTTTTTTGTAGGGGGGGGGCTTGCTCCCGCCGCCTCGTTAACATCTGTCTGTGCGCGAATAAGGCTCCCTCCGGGAGGGAGCTGTCAGCGAAGCTGACTGAGGGAGAGTGCGTGACATTGAAATATATCTAAGTTCAAAGTTTCGCAGGCTCCTTCCACCGCTAACGCGGTCCCCCTCCCTCTCGGAGGGAGGCAAAATAAAAAACACCGCTACATCGTAGCGGTGTTTTTTTGTTTCAATCACGCCTTGTTGATCTCGTCGATCAGCATCGTGCGCAGCACTTGCGGGTCACAGTTGCCCTTCAATTGCTTCATGCACTTGCCGAACAGCGCCATCAGCGCCTTTTCCTTGCCGCCCTTGAAGTCGGCAACGGCGCGGGGGTCGGCGGCGATCGCTTCCTTGATCACCTTGTCAATAAGACCGGTGTCATTGGACACGATAAAGCCGTTCTCCTCGGCATATCTCGCGGGATCGATCTGCTCATCGAACATGACCTCCAAGATCTTCTTCGCGTTGCCGCGACCGACCTTGCCGTCCATTACGAGCTTGATCAGCTCACCCAGCGCCTTGCCGTCCACCGCAAACTGGTCGGTGGTCATCTGACGCTTGTTGAGCAGGTTCATACAGTCGGAGATCAGCCAGTTGGCCGCCTCCTTGGCGTTGCCGCAAACGGCAAGCGCGCCCTCAAAGGCGTCGCACAGCGCGCGGCTGTCGGCAAGCAGGCCTGCATCGTAATCGCTAAGACCAAGCTCGGTCGTGTAGCGTGCCAGCTTGACCTCGGGGAATTCGGGCAGAGAGCTCTGCACGTTCGCATACCAAGCATCGTCAATGACGATGGGCATGATGTTGGGGTCGGGGAAGTAGCGGTAATCGCCTGCGGTCTCCTTGGAGCGCATCGCAAAGCTCTTGCCCTTTACGTCGTCCCAACGGCGGGTCTCCTGCACCAGCACCTCGGTGCCGTTCTCGATCGCGTCAATGTGACGAGCCGTTTCGTACTCGATGGCGCGCACGATGGCGGAAAGCGAGTTCATATTCTTCATCTCGGTACGAACGCCGAGCTTATCACTGCCCTCGGGGCGAACGGAAAGGTTCACGTCGCAGCGCATCGAGCCCTGCTCCATGCGGCAATCGGAAACTCGCGCAAAGCGCAGCAGGGAACGCAGTCTTTCCAGATACGCGACTACCTCCTCAGCAGAGGAAAGGTCGGGCTGGCTGACGATCTCGATAAGCGGCACGCTCGTACGGTTGAAGTCAACGAGGGTGGTGTCCGTCCAATCGTCGTGTACCAGCTTACCCGCGTCCTCCTCCATGTGGATCTGCTTGATGCGGATTGCCTTCTTGCCCTTGGAGGTTTCGATCTCTACCGTACCGTTCACGGCAACGGGAGCGAACCACTGGGTGGTCTGGTAGGCAGCGGGCAGATCGGGATAGTAGTAGCTCTTCTTATCGAAGGTCGTGGTGCGGTTGATGTGACAGTTCAGCATCATACCCGCGGTCATACCAAGCTCCACCACCTTCTTGTTCACGATGGGCAGCATGCCGGGCATACCGCAGCAAGCGGGGCAGACGTGGTCGTTCTGCTCGCCGCCGAACTCAGCGGAGCAAGCGCAGAAGATCTTGGACTTGGTCGCCATTTCTACGTGGACTTCCAAGCCGATGACGGTTTCAAATTTCATCTTATTTGCCCTCCTTTACAAGAAGTGCGGCAAGAGCGAGGAGTGCGCCGTCCGAGAAGGCGGGGCCCATCACCTGTACGCCCGCGGCGACCACGGCGGGAAGCCCTGCCAAGTGCGCGGGAGCGGTGTACTTGTTTTCTACAAAGGCACTGTCTGCCTCGGTATAAGCCATTTTGGAAACGGCAGGCATCAGCACGGCGTCAAACTTTGCGAAAATGGCAGCGAACGCCTCGCTGATCACGCGGCGCACGCGCATGGCCTTGTCGTACTTGGTCATATAGTTCTTGGTGGAAAGCACGTCAGAGCCGTACAGGATCGCGGTTTTCAGCAGAAGGCCGAACGCCTCGGTGCGGCTGTTGGTATACAGCTCGTCCAGGTTCTTGTAGTTCTTGGTGCGGTAGCCGTACTTCACGCCGTCATAGCGGGAAACGTTGTTGCAAAGCTCGGCGCACATCAGCATATTCCAAGCGGCGCTTGCAAGCGAAAGATTGTCATAATCAAGTGTTGTCATACCCTGTACTGCAAAAAACAACTTGGACAAATCATTGTCAATTTCGCAAATTTCGATACCGTTTGCGGCAAGCTCGGCCTTGGCGGCGGTCATCTCGGCGCTGTCAGCAGCGTCCATTTTCAAAACGGCAACCTTCTTTACGGGTGCGGCGTTTGCCACGGCTGCGCGGCAGACCTCGTCCGCGTGCATCGTGCCGTCGCGCTCGTCCTTGCCAACAAGGGCAGAAAGGACCTCGCGGCAATCTGCCACGGTCTTGGACATTACACCCACGCACTCGCCCGAGCAAGCTACGGGGACCGTGCCGTAACGGGATACGATGCCGTAGGTTGGCTTTGCGAATACAAGGCCGTTTTGCGCGGCAATACGGCGGGGAGCGCCGTTGACGTCAAGCGAAATAAGTGCCGAAACGGTGTCGTTTTTCAGGGCTTCTGCGGTGTTGGCGGCACCTGCGAAGCAGGTCTCGCCCACAAGGTCGATGGCGAACTCGCCAACGGGGGCCTTGCACGCGATCTCGTAATTTTCACCAAGCTTTTCAACCACGGTGGCGGCAAAGGGGCTGGTGAAGTTTTCCAGCATCTTAGAGCCGGCGTTGGTGGGGCAGCAGGTCGTGAGGATCATTTGATCAAGCATTACTTTTTTCATACCGTTACCCCCTTATTCCACTACGCGGGGAACCTGCCAGTAGCCGTCCATCACTTCGGGCGCGCCCTTTTGCAGCTCGTCGCGGGTAAAAAGCTTCTTGGCTACGTCCTCGCGTACCACCGTTTCGATGGGCAGGGCGTGTACCATGCGCAGGACGTTCTCGGTGTCGATCGCGTCCAGCGCGGCTTTATCCTTCTCAGCACCCTCGAAGAAGGCGAGCACGCAGGCGCGCTCATCTTCGGTAAGGGAAAGCTGGTTTACTTTTTCCAAAAGCAACAAAGTGTCTTTTTCCATTGTAAGACCTCCGTTTAGAATGTGTGTTGATTAGTCACGAACCTTGATGTGGACCTCGCGCAGCTGCTGCTCGGTGACCTCGCCGGGCGCACCCATCATCAGATCCTGCGCGTTGCCGTTCAAGGGGAACGCGATAACGTCGCGGATGGTGTCCTCCTCGGCGATGAGCATGATCATGCGGTCCACGCCGGGCGCCATGCCCCCGTGGGGCGGAGCACCGTAGGAGAAGGCGGTGTAAAGCGCGCCGAACTTCGCCTTGACGTCCTCCTCGCCGTAGCCCGCGATCTCAAATGCCTTGCGCATGATCTCGGGGTTGTGGTTACGAACGGCACCGGAGGAAAGCTCTACGCCGTTGCACACGATGTCGTACTGGTAAGCAAAGATTTCAAGCGGATCCTTGTTGAGCAGCGCGTCCATGCCGCCCTGGGGCATCGAGAAGGGGTTGTGGGTGAAGTCGATCTTGCCCGTTTCCTCGTTGCGCTCGTACATCGGGAAGTCCACGATGAAGCAGAAGTCAAAGCGGTCCTTTTTGACAAGACCCAGCTCGCTCGCGATCCAGGTACGCATCTGACCTGCCAGAGAGTTGATCACGGCGGGAGCATCGCTGATGAAGAACAGGGAGTCGCCCTCCTTCATGCCGCAAAGTGCGGTCAGCTTTGCCTTTTCCTCGTCAGACAGGAACTTGGCGATCGGGCCCTTGAACTCGCCGCCCTCCAAGGTGATATAGCCGCAACCGAACTTCATGCCGATGCTGCGGGAGTAGGTGTCGATGGCCTTTTCAAATGCCTTCTTGCCGTCGCCCTCGCCGTCCTTCTTCACCAGGTAGTTGGCAACGATGCCGCGTACGAGCTTGTTTTTGAAGGGAATGGTGCGGCCGCCCACCTCTACAAATTCGTTGGTTGCAAAGAACTCGGTCAGATCCTTGATTTCAAGGGGGTTGCGCAGGTCGGGCTTATCAGAGCCGTATTTGAGCATCGCGTCTGCGAAGGTGATACGGCGGAAGGGGGGCTTGGAAACCTCTTTGTCAGAGAATTTCGTGAAGGTGTTGTAAACAACCTGCTCGGCAACGGCGAATACGTCCTCCTGCGTTGCGAAGGACATCTCAAAGTCGAGCTGATAGAACTCACCGGGGGAACGGTCCTGGCGGGCGTCCTCATCGCGGAAGCAGGGCGCGATCTGGAAATAACGGTCGAAGCCGGACGCCATCAGCAGCTGCTTGAACTGCTGGGGTGCCTGAGGCAGCGCGTAGAACTTGCCCTTGTGCTTACGGCTGGGCACGAGATAGTCGCGTGCGCCCTCGGGAGAGGAAGCCGTGAGAATGGGGGTCTGGATTTCCAAAAATCCCATATCCTCCATCTGCGAGCGCAGGTAGGAAAGGATCTTAGAGCGCAGTACGATGTTGTTGTGAATGTGACGGTTGCGCAGGTCAAGGAAGCGGTATTTCAGACGCACCTCCTCGCGGGTCTGGGTGGAAGCGTCGACCTCAAAGGGAAGCCCCAATTGGCAGGGGCCAAGCACCTCGATAGATGCGGCGCGTACCTCGATCATACCGGTGGCGATCTTCGCATTGACGGTCTCCTCGTCACGCTTGGTAACCTCACCCTCGATCTTGACTACGGTCTCCTTGGTGATGCCTGCGAGCATCTTGTCGTCGGAAAATACGATCTGCGTCACACCGTAATGGTCGCGCAGGTCAACGAAAAGCACACCGCCGTGGTCGCGGACGGTTTCGATCCAGCCGCAAAGCGTGACCTGCTGGCCAATGTTTGCCGCGTTCAGTTCGTTGCAGTTGTGAGTTCTAAGCATAATAGAAATCCTCCTGTTGGTGTAATTTAGTCTTGGTTAAAACGGGGGTAAAAAAACAAAAAACGCCCCAAAGTCTTTCGACTTGGGACGAAAAATTCCGCGATACCACCCAAATTGACCGCGAGCGCGGCCCTCTTCATTCCGTCTTCACGCGACGCACGGACGGTTCTAATCACCTTGCGGCTTTCTTCCGTCGGCTCAAAAGTGTTCTTCACGTAAGCCCCACTGCCGTTCTCTCACCTGCAACGACTCTCTTTGAGCGAGGATTTTACGCTACTCTCTTTTTCATAGCCTTTGTGTTTTTATTAAATACGAAATTATTTTACCACAAATCCGCGCGTGTGTCAATAGATAGGAAAGAAAATATTTTTCCACGAAGAAAATACGCACGGTGCTTTGGCTTTGAGATGCCAAAAAACAATGCGATTCCATAAAAACATTCTTGAATTTTTTGCGAGGACGTGATATAATTGTGGATGATAGGTGAATATAACAGCCTTTCGCATTTGAAAAAGCAGAGTACAAGGAGGAGCGAGCATGACAGAACATCTGCCGTTATCGGTACGTGTCCCGATCGAAGGGGACAATCCCTCGATCTGCCGTAAGGAAGAATTGTGTGTGAAATGCGGGCAATGCCGCGACGTTTGCACGAATGACATCGGTGTGCACGGGACGTATACCCTCGCACAAACGGGGGGAAAGGCGATCTGCATCCATTGCGGACAGTGCGCCAACGTATGCCCCACCGCCAGCATTACCGAGGTGTACGAATACCCCGCGGTCAAGGCCGCGATCCGGGATCCCGATAAGATCGTGATCGTCAGCACCTCCCCTTCCGTGCGCGTGGCGCTCGGTGAGGAATTCGGTATGGCGAAGGGTAGCTTTGTACAGGGTAAGATGGTTGCCCTTTTGCGTGCCCTTGGCGCGGATTTTGTGCTGGATACCAACTTTGCCGCCGACCTTACCATCGTGGAGGAGGCCAGCGAGTTGATCGAGCGCATCACCAAGGGAACAAAGCCCTTGCCGCAATTTACCAGCTGCTGTCCCGCGTGGGTCAAGTTTGCGGAAACCTACTATCCCGAGCTGCTGCCGCACATTTCCAGTGCCAAAAGCCCCATCGGAATGCAAGGCCCCACCATCAAGACCTATTTCGCCAAGAAAATGGGCATTGATCCCGCGAAGATCGTCAACGTGGCGCTGACGCCCTGCACGGCGAAGAAGTTTGAGATCCGCCGCGAGGAAATGAACGCCGCGGGCAAGTTGCTCGGGATCCCTGATATGCGTGATATGGATCACGTGGTCACCACGCGCGAGCTTGCGCGCTGGGCAAAGGAGGCGGGTATTGATTTTAGCGCGCTTGCAGATAGCGATTATGACCGCCTGATGGGCGAGGCCTCGGGTGCGGGTGTGATCTTTGGCAATACGGGCGGTGTGATGGAGGCGGCGCTTCGTACTGCTTACCACTATATCACGGGCGAAACCCCGCCCGCGGCGCTGTTGGATCTTCAGCCCGTTCGCGGATACGAGGGCTTGCGCGAGGCAAGTCTTACGGTGGGCGGCATGACGGTCAACGTGGCCGTTGTGTATGGCACGGCGAACGTCCGTAACATGATCGAGCGCGTGAAGAGGGGAGAAAAGGAATATCATTTCATCGAGGTCATGACCTGTCCCGGCGGATGTATCGGCGGCGGCGGTCAGCCCCGCGATTTCGCGATCGATGCGAACAAGAGCCGCGAGGCGCGCATCGAAAGTCTTTATAAACGCGATGCCGATATGAAGCTTCGCTTGAGTCATGAAAACGCCGAGATCAAGCAGCTTTACGCGGATTTTTACGGCGAGCCGCTCAGCGAGCTGGCTGAAAAAATGCTACACACCGTTTATCAAGATCGCAGTGGCGACATCAAACAAATCAACCATGAAGGAGAGGTAAAGACAATGGCAAAATGGAAATGCACCGTGTGCGGCTATATTCACGAGGGCGAGATGCCGGAGGGCTTTAAGTGTCCCATCTGTAAGGTGCCCGCCTCCAAGTTCGTAAAGATCGAGGAAAAGCCCGCAAAGAATCCTTACGCAGGCACCAAGACCGAGAAGAATCTTTGGGAGGCCTTCGCGGGCGAGTCCCAGGCAAGAAACAAGTACACCTACTTTGCCTCTGTTGCAAAGAAGGCGGGCTTTGAGCAGATCGCGGCGCTGTTCTTACAGACCGCAGAGAACGAAAAGGAGCACGCAAAGCTTTGGTTTAAGGCGCTGGGCGAGCTTGGCGATACCGCCGAGAATCTGCTGCACGCGGCCGAGGGTGAGAATTACGAGTGGACGGATATGTACGATAACTTCGCCAAGGACGCGGAGGCCGAGGGCTTCCACGATCTTGCCGCACAGTTCCGCGGTGTAGCCGCCATCGAGAAGGCGCACGAGGAAAGATACCGCGCGCTGCTTGCCAACGTGGAAAGCAAGGCCGTGTTTGAAAAGAGCGGCGTTACGGTGTGGGAGTGCCGCAACTGCGGTCACCTCGTAATGGGTACCGTTGCCCCCGAGGTCTGCCCTGTTTGCAACCATCCCCGGGCCTACTTTGAGGTAAGAAAAGAGAATTATTAAGCGCCAAAAATCCCCCGCCCCGGCTTTTCGGGGCCGGGGGGTTGCTCTGTGAAGGTGGGAGTGAAAGCACACCTGAAACGCCTTGAAATCGGAATTGGGTTTTCTTTTTTTTTT
>JAZQWF010000019.1:0-11323 GCA_045632185.1 Eubacteriales bacterium | reverse complement strand
GAAAATCCCGCCAAATGCTGATCAATGGGGCGCGTGCCGAAATCACACCCGCCCGCTCCGCCGAGATACGCCTCGCCAAAGCGCGCCAGCATCGCCCCCAGCAGATAGGTAGAGCCGCGGATCCCGCCCGTCAGATGCACGGGCGGCAGCACGGGGCGTACCCCGCCATAATCCACGCTGACCTCCTTGCTTTCATAAAAGCGGATCTTCGCCCCCATCGCGTGCAGGATCTCCAAGCTCCGCAGCACGTCACTCACGCGCGGGAGCGCGGAAAACACACACTCCTGCCCCGTTACGATCCCGCCGAACAAAAGGGGCAGCGCGGCGTTTTTGCTCCCGCCGATCTGCACCTCACCCGCAAGCCGTTCTCCCCCGCTGACGATCACCCTTTGCATACTCCACCCCCGAAAAAAGACCTTCGAGAGCAGTATATGCAAAGCCCCGCGGCGCTGACAATGCGCCACGGGGCTTGTTTTATTTTGCAAAATAGGCCACAGCAAGCTCTACGACAAGGCCGTAGCTCTGCTCGCCCGCCTCATTGCCGTTGAGTTTCAGGTAGGTGTCGTTGACCTTGCCGGAAATCTTGGAAAGGAAGGAATGGCGATACGTATCAAAAAAGCTGTCAAAGGCCGTCCATTCCCCTAAGATGCGGGCGTCCACCGTCTGCATCAGCGCGCGGTACGTCTCTGCGTCCGCCACGTACAGGGCATTCATCACGTATTCCAGCAAGCTCAGATATCCGCAATAGCGCAAATAGTTGTCGGTGGAGGCGCTGCACACCAAAAACGCGATGAAATTCGCCTCGTTCTCGCGTGCGATCCCCCGCTGATGCGCCAGCTCGTGCGCGGCGGTATAGCAAAGCGAGTAATCGGGGAAATTCACGTTCAGATTTGCCTCGCCCGTAAAATAGCTGTAAGCGCCCGTGATGTGCGTATAGCTCATCGCGCGGCTGGCAAGCACGGGCTTCAAGCGGCTGTTCATTCGCTGCACGAAATCGTATTCCTCGCAGATCGGCTCGTACGCGGCAAGCAGCTTTTCGTTCATCTCTGCCAGATCGTACGGCATCACGGAAAAGCCGTCCTCACCGTAGGTGACATTCTCGCAAAGCAGATTGACCTCGGCAATCAGGGCTGTGGCCGTTTCGCGCAGACTTTCCGCCGTGATCTCGGCAGGAGCAAGCCCTATTTTTTGATCCAGCGCGGTGGTCTGATAGCCCACACCAAAGCCAAACGCAAACAGCGAAAAAAGCAAGCTGAACACAGAAGCGATGCAGCCCAGATACACAAAGGTCATACGCCAGGTGTCACAATGGTGACGGTACCCCTGCACACCGATCACAATAACGATAAGCGGGATAGAGAAAATGGCGCTCTCAGCCAGCGAAAACGGGATCCAAGAGGTCAAATGTGCCAAAACGGTGCGAAAAAACGCCCCAACGGTACGATTGTAGAAATTGGCGAACTCCTCACTGATCACGGCCGTGATCAGCACAAGGAGCGCCAGTGCCGCTACACCGTACAGGACAAGCGACCAGCGCGGGAGCTTTTCAAAATTCTTCGTTTTGCGCAAGCTCCGCCACCTCCTTTCCGAGCAAAGAGATGCGTTGCAGCATATCCTGCGGTAAGGGGGCGCGCACAAAAACGCGCTCGCCCGTCTTGGGGTCGGGAAACTCCAACGTGCGGGCGTGCAACGCGTGGCGTGGAAAATCGTCCGCAACACCGTACAACTCGTCACCAAGCAACGGATACCCCAGATATGCCATATGCACGCGCAGCTGATGCGTTCTGCCCGTCAGGGGCACAAGCTTGACCAAGGATACCTCGTCACCTGCACAGATCACGCTCATTTCGGTTACGGAGGGCGCCCCCTCGTTGAGCGAGCATACCTCGCGCAGAATGGCACTTCCCTCCAAACGGCGGATACCCGTTTCAATACGGCGATCCCCCTGCACGCGGCCGTGGACAAGGGCAAGATAGATCTTTTGTATCTTCCCCTCTGCCATCGCGCGGTAAAGTCCCACCGCGGAAAGCGCGTGATTGGCCACAAGCACAGCGCCCGTAGTATTGCGATCCAAACGGTTGACAAAACGGGGACGGAAGGGGGAGCTCTCTGTGGAAAAACGGAATGCAAGCGCGTTGGCCAACGTATCCTCAAAGTGTCCGTGTGAGGGGTGCGTAGGCATGTTGCAGGGCTTGTTTGCCACGGTAAATTCTGACGTATGCAAAAGGATCTCCACGGGCAGATCACGCGGCACCACGTGCGGGCTTTCCTCCCTATCCTCTACGCCAAGGGTAACGCTATCCCCCGCGTGAAGCACGGCACGCACGGTAACAGGCACGCCGTTTTGCAAAATTCCGCCCTCGCGGCGCTTCAATTTGGCAAGCAGAGTGGCGGATACGCCCTTCTCGCGCAAAAAACTGCGAAGCAGCTTGCCCTCGGCACTTGCTTCTACCACAAATTGCATATCCGCACCTCCTTTTTTCTTTTCATATAGTTTAGCACATTTCAGATGAAATTACAAGTACGGGCATCATTTCGTTACAAAAGTGACACAATCCCCGCGTACGCTTCCAACGATCGGAAAGGAGCATTTTATGGGTAAATATTTCGGAACAGACGGCTTCCGCGGTGAGGCGGGACGCACACTGACCGCTGCGCACGCTTTTCGCATCGGGCGGTTTCTCGGCTATTATTTTGGAAAGGAGCATAAGGCACGCGTCGTCATCGGCAAGGATACCCGCCTCCCCTCTTACACCTTGGAGTACGCGCTGGTGGCAGGTCTTACCGCGTCGGGCGCAGATGCCTATCTGCTGCACGTTCTCCCCACCCCTGCCGTGTCCTATATCACGCGCGCGGAGCGCTTTGACTGCGGTATCATGATCTCGGCCAGCCACAACCCTTTTTTTGACAACGGCATCAAGCTATTTGACAGCAAGGGGGAGAAAGAGGACGAGGACGTTATTGCCGCCATAGAGGCATTTCTGGACAGCGATGACGAGCTTCCCTTCGCCACGGGCGCGGAGATCGGCGTTGCGGTGGATCACGCGGCGGGCAGAAGCCGCTATCTCGGCTATCTGATCTCGCTTGCCACCGTATCCTATCGCGGCAAAAGGGTGGGATTGGACTGTGCCAACGGCGCCGCCTTTGCAATGGCAAAATCTGTATTTGACGCGCTGGGGGCCACCACATACCTGATCAACGGCGCTCCAAACGGCCTGAATATCAACAAGGACGCGGGCTCTACCCATATCGAGCAGCTGCAAAGCTTCGTCAAACGCAATTCCCTTGACGTGGGCTTCGCCTTTGACGGTGATGCCGACCGCTGTATCGCAATCGACGAGCAGGGTTGCATTGTGGACGGCGATGCGATCCTCTATCTTTGCGCCAAATATATGAAGACGCACGGCACGCTCCGCCACAACACGGTCGTAACCACGGTCATGTCAAATTTCGGGTTATACAAAGCGCTTGACGCGCTTGATATCCGATACGAAAAGACCGCCGTAGGAGATAAATACGTTTATGAATGTATGAGCCGCCACGGCTACCGCCTTGGCGGAGAGCAATCCGGGCATATCATTTTCAGCAAGGTTGCAAGCACCGGCGACGGCCTGATCACTGCCATCAAGCTGATGGAGCTGATCTGCAACAGCGGCAAAACGCTTCATCAGCTGACCGAGAGCTACGTCCCCTACCCGCAGCTGCTGGAAAACGTGCGGGTTTCGGACAAAGAAAAAGCGATGGCGGACGAGGCGGTTCAGGAGGCGATCCGTGCCGCGCAAGCTGCACTTGGTGATACGGGACGCGTGCTGGTGCGCGCCAGCGGTACCGAGCCCGTGATCCGCGTAATGGCAGAGGCGCCAAGCGCGGAGATCTGCCAAAAATGCGTATTTGATATCACCGACACAATGAAAAAAAGAGGGCTTTTACTATGAGTGGTATAAGAAGCGAGGATCTTTTTGATTTTTTCCGCAGCCGCGCGGGAGAATATCTGAAAAAAACAAGCTTTCCCCACGAGGCACTCAGCGAGATCGGCAACTGGATCCTTGCAATTGGCGAGGGGCTGGATACAGAAGCATTTGATCATCTCGCGCCCGATATCTGGATCGCCAAAAGCGCCAGCGTTGCCCCCAGCGCCCGGATCACAGGGCCTTGCATTGTGGACGAGAGCACCGAGGTGCGGCATTGCGCATTCATTCGCGGCAACGCCCTGATCGGCAAGGGGTGCGTGGTCGGCAACTCCACGGAGCTGAAAAACGTCCTCCTCTTTGATGGCGTGCAAGTCCCCCACTACAATTACGTGGGGGACTCGATCCTCGGCTACAAGGTGCATCTCGGCGCGGGCGCGATCACCTCAAACGTCAAGGGGGACAGATCCCCTGTCGTGATCAAAAACGGCACGCAGGAGATCCACACGGAACGCAAGAAGGTGGGGGCGATGCTCGGCGATTTCGCCGAGATCGGCTGTGGTTGCGTCCTCAATCCCGGCACGGTCGTGGGCAAGAATACACAGATCTATCCCCTCACCGCGGTGCGCGGTGTAATTCCTGCGGACAGCATTTGCAAGGATGCAGGGATGGTTGTGAGAAAAAAATAAAAACACCCCCACTCCCGTTTGGGAGTGGGGGTATCCTTTCAAATGCCATCTATCCTCACGAAAAGGATTTCGGACTTAAAGGAAACTTATTGAATAGTGAGAACGCCGCTAACCTTACGGCCGTAGATAGTACCAACATTGGTGCTCTTCAGGTTGCCGGTAAGGACAACATTTGCAGTGCAATTGGTAAGCGTGGTGTTGCCGGCAACAGTACCAACATACTCGCCTGCGTAGTGACCATCCGCCTCGAAATCAGAGATGGTAACAGTACCGGAAACGTCACAGTCGGTAGCAACAAGAGAGCCTGCGGGGGTCAGATGACCAACCAGCATACCGGAGCTCTTGGAGCCGGTAACGTTCGCATTCACAACATCTACATTGTTCAGAACAGCAGCGCCCTCGCAGTAGCCGATCACAGCAGCTGCGTAGCCGTTGTCAATATTCTTGGTGGTAACGGTGATATTCTTCAAGGTAAGGTTGGAAACCGTAAGGCTGCCGTCGGTGCTTACGAAGAAGAAGGATGCCTGCTCCGTGCCGTTGTCATTCTCACCGGAAAGAAGCTTCACGTTGGAAACGGTGTGGCCGTTGCCATCAAAGTTAGCACTTGCGTACCATGCACTGATCGCGCAGAATTCAGCACCGCCCATGTCAATGTCGGCAACCAGCTTGTAGTTGCCCTTGATCTTTGCCCCGCTCAAAGACTTCAAAGCGGTTGCATTGTAGATCAGGTAAGTGCCATCGGTATCCGTGTAAAGACCATCAGAAACCTTTGCGATCTCAACAAGGTTGTTGATAAGACCTTCCACAGTGGTGGTAGAAACGTCAAAATTGGGAGTGGTTTCGCCGGAATAGCAGCTGCCGTACAGTACATTGAAGGCAGAGTAAGCGACGTGCGTGCCGTTCAGCGTCACATTCTTCACAGTGTTGTTTGCAAGAACGGTTGCTGCCGTGCCGGCGTAGTTGCCAACCAGCGCACCGATGGAGGGATTGCCCTCTACATTGGTCTTGTTCAAAACAACGTTCTCAACAACACAGCCGGAAACTGCGGTTGCACCGGTCTGAATCAGACCTGCAATACCACCCACAGCGCCCTTAGCGGTAATTGTTACGTTCTTAACCTGGCAGTTAACGATGTACTTGGTGTTGTTACACTGATAGCCGGTGATGCCGCCTGCGAAGGAGCCTGCGGTGGCGATCGTGCTGCCCTCGTCACCGATAACAGCGCAATTTTCAAAGTTCACGTTGTAGCCACGGCCCACGATACCGCCAACGTAGCCGTTGGTGCTGGTATTGAGGACGGTTACCTTACCCGTAACGTTGATATCGGAGAAGGTACCTGCCGTAAAATAACCTGCCATCACGCCGACGCCTGCATAGCCGTTCGCGATCACGGTAGCGTTGTGAACGTTTACGTTCGTAATAAGCACTGCGGCGTTCTCGTTGTAGCCGAACAGACCCTGGCCCCAAGCATCGGGACGGTTGACGTTCAGGTTATAGATGGTATAGCCCTGACCGTCGAAGGTGCCTGCGAAGCCTGCGTAAGCATCAGACTCGGACGTAGGATCTGCGATAGGCGTCCAATTGACGTTGTTCAGATCAAGGTTGGAAGCCAGTTTAATGGTCTTACCTGCGAAATCGTCTGCCACGTCAGCGTAACCGTTAGTGATTGCAGCAAGACCTGCAAGCTCCTCGGGAGTGCCGATTACAAACTCGGTATCAGCATCGTTGTACCAAGAGGTATCAACGCCGCCGAACCAGGGAGTTGCACCGTCATAGTACTTATCGAAGCTATCCTCTTCGTTTACCAGCTGCGTTGCATACAGGTTCAGACCAAGGGTAACGGTAGGATCGGGGGCATCGCTGCTTGCGTTTGCCTCGTTACCGACCTCGGTAGGCATGTAAACAACCATCGTGACAAAGCTTTCCGCCTCGGGAAGCAGTGCCCCCGGCTCCGCAGCACCATTCTTGATAGCGGTTGCACCGTTAAGACTTGCTGCCGCCATAGCGGCGTCGCGGTCAGCGTAGGTGTTTGCGCCGTCCAGAATGCTGAACAGGATGTAGTCGGAAAGGTAGAACTCCTCGCCTGCCTGGTTCACGCTGCCCTGCTCGGCAGCAACGTTAACGCCAAGTTGATATTTGAGCGCAAGCGTGCCTGCATTCACAACCTTCAACTTGACAACCTCGGTATGGCCGGGCTCCCAGAGAGCGTTCTCCATGAAGATATTGGTCTTTTCGTTGACCTCTACCCATTCATTGGATCCCTCCACCTGATAGTAAAGCTTTACGTCAAGCGTACCCGTTGCGATGTTGTTATTTGTGCTTGATACACTGTCAGAGAACCACGCAAGCGTGGTGCCAAGCAGCATTGAAACACAAAGAACCAAGGACAGGATGCTCATACCCAGAACTTTCTTCAAATTCTTTGTCTTCTTCATGACTTTCTCCTTTTTCATGAATTTAGATATCCCCATATACGTGCGCGAGCGCACGCGAAAATTATTGATAATAATATAATATCACAAAATCTGGAAAAAAGCAACGCTTTTTCCAAAAAAACGTACCAATTAATATAAATGCGGGCAAAAGTATTGCGCAAAAGCACATCTTTCCCGGGATAACTTTGAGATTTGAAAAAATCATCATTCACACCGCAGCAAAAAAGAAAAGTCTGCCAAAGAAAAAAGGCGTCGAACAAGGTGCACCGCAGCAGATGGACGATGGCGAACTTGTCGTTCGTCGAGTTCATCTGCGAGGAGCAACGATTTTCCGCCCATTTCCGAAGCCAGGCAGCAAAGAAAAAAGGCGTCGAACAAGGCGCACCGCAGCAGATGGACGATGGCGAACTTGTCGTTCGTCGAGTTCATCTGCGAGGAGCAACGATGTTCCACGCCATTTTTTCAAAGCTGATTACTGGTTGTTCTTACGAGCCTCGAAGCACGCGCTGCAATATACAGGGCGATCGCTGGAAGGCTGGAAGGTTACCTTAGCCTCACCGCCGCACTGTGCGCAGGTGGTGATAAAGTACTCTCTCTGAGCGCGGCCTGCGTTCTTCTTTGCGTCGCGGCACGCCTTGCAGCTCTTGGGCTCGTTCATAAAGCCCTTCTCTTTGTAGAAGGCCTGCTCGCCTGCGGTGAATACGAACTCTTTGCCGCATTCCTTGCAAACCAGGGTCTTGTCCTCAAAGACTTCGGTTGCGCCAACCATGTTCATTTCTTCGTTCATTTGCTTTTACCTCGCTTGTGGTTTATGGTTTTTGCCCTTAATCGGATTTCGACCGATACCTTTGAGATCTTCAACGCTCTGGATTAAGCTACCGGGGCATATATCAATCCCGCGCGTCGTTTCCGAGAGCTGCGCGCAGCTTTTTACGGATACGGTACACGGCATTTTCAATAGAATGTGTGTCCTTTTGCAGTCTGCGGGCGATCTCGCCCACGGGCAGGCCCGCCATATAGAGAGCCCAGACACGGTTTTCGTAGGGGGAAAGCAGAGAGCGCACACGGGCATAAAGCGCTGCGGCGGCCTCCTCTTGCATCACGCGGGTGGCAGGATCCTCCCCCTCCACGTCCATCTCCTGCGCATCGGGCACCGACATCTCGGTACGATAGCGGTTGATGACACGCAGCTGCGAGAGAAGCGCGTTTGTGATACAGATCTTGGCATACAGCCCGAACTCCACCTCGCGTTGCGAAAGGTCGAAGTTCAACGCCGCACGGTAAAGAGCCAGCAAAGCACACTGACGCAGATCCTCTACGTCCTGATTGCCAAGCCCCGCAGCATGGCGGGAAACCTCGGCAGCAAGGAGCGGCTCGTAATCCGCCAGCAGGGCGGAAAATGCGGCCTGATCACCTGCGCGTACCGCAAGAATACGGCTATGCAATTGTTCGCGCTTATTACCGTTCGTCTGTTGCATAACACCTCACTGAAACTATTATAGCATAATTTTACAATTTGTCAACACATTATTCTTTGTTCGTTTGCTATTTTTCAACACCATGCACAAAAACAAGACATTTTTTCTTGCATTTTGGCTTATTTTTTGACTTCTTCGTCAAAAAACAATTCCAAAATTTACAATTTGTTCACATCAATCGTCGAACAGGAAGTTCATATTTCCCGCCAGCATGGCGTGAACGCCGCGGTAAATGACCTCGGGACGATCGTAAAAATTCTCCTTCATGCGGTTGGCGCGGTCTGCACTGTCCACCACCAAGGTCGTGGAATAGATTACGTCCCCGCGCTCGGAAAGCTCGCAGTACAGCTCGTATCTGCCATCCTCACGGCGTTGAATGTTACAATGCCCTTCAATGCCGCGCTTTTTGAAATCCAGGTAGCGCAGTGCGGCAGCCAAGCTCTTGTCCAGAATAGAGGAAAGAATATCGCTGTGCAGCATTTCCGCCACGTTGCGGCCGCGCTCGGTGATCTCAAACACCGTGTCACCGTCCACCACGCCTGCCTCGGCGATCAGATCGTCGTCCAGCATCTTGTTGAACGCCTCTGCAAAATCCAGATACATGATATAGTCCGTCTGCATCACGATATCGTTGAGCGTGACAAAATCCAGGGGCTTACCCACGTTCTCCATCAGATACAAGACAAATATTTTCACGTTTTTCATGCTTCCTACGGTGGAACTCATCGTTTTTCCTCCTTTTTTGGCGTGAACTGCATTTATTTTATCACATTTTTGTATTTTTTTCAATAGTTTATTTGCATTTGTGCGCAAGATGTGCTATAATAGTATGGTATCAAACACAGAAAGGAAGTTTTTTCCCATGGTAAACGTAGCCATTCTCGGCTTTGGCGTTGTCGGCAGCGGCGCCGCCGAAGTCCTTTATAACAACAGAGAGATCATTGAAAAGAAGCTGGGCACTCCCGTTTCTGTCAAGCGTATCCTTGACCTGCGCGAGTTTCCCGACAGCCCCTTTGGCAATCTCGTCACCCACGATTTCAACGATATCCTGAACGACAAGGATATTCAGATCGTTGCAGAGATGATGGGCGGCTCTCACCCCGCGTACGATTTCACCAAGGCATGCCTGGAAGCAGGTAAGAGCGTGGTAACCTCGAACAAGGAGGTCGTTGCCCGCTTCGGCGCAGAGCTTTTGGAGCTTGCCGAAAAGAACGGCGTGCGCTATCTGTTTGAGGCCAGCGTTGGCGGCGGTATCCCGATCATCCGCCCGATGATCAACGACCTTGCCTCTAACGAGATCATTTCCGTGAACGGTATCCTCAACGGCACCACCAACTACATTCTCACGCAGATGCTGGAAAACGGCACCGCGTACGAGGACGCACTCAAAGACGCACAGAAGAAGGGCTATGCCGAGGCAAATCCCGCCGCTGACGTAGAGGGCCTTGACGCCGCACGCAAGATCGTCATTCTGGCAGCACTTGCCTTCGGCACGCTGCTCTCCCCCGACAAGATCCATTGCGAGGGTATCACCAAGATCACCGCAAAGGATGCAGAGACCGCCAAGGCGCTCGGCTGCTCTGTGAAGCTGATCGGCCACACCGAGCTGGTTGACGGCAAGGTGCTTGCGATGGTTTCCCCCCGTATGATCCCCGCGGCCAATCCCCTATCCGGCGTTTCCGACGTATTCAACGGCATTCTGGTTGACGCCAATATGCTGGGCGAGGCCATGTTCTACGGCAAGGGTGCGGGCAAGCTCCCCACCGCCAGCGCCGTGGTTGCCGATATCATTGATATCGTAGCTCACCTCGGCACCGCCGTGCGTTCCCCCAAGTTTGCTGTCGCAAGCGATGCTGATTACGCAGATTTCAACGCTTATGCCTGCCGCCGTTGCTTCGCATTTGCCAACAGCGCCGACGCAGCCGCAAAGATCGCAACCGTATTCGGCGACGTGCAGACCGTAGCCGTGGCAGACCGCATCTCCTTCATTTCCGAGGAAATGACCGAGACCGATGCCGCAGCAAAGGCAGCCGCAACCGGCCTTGCCCTCGTTTCCTGCATTCGCGTACTGTAATTTCAAAACGCTTCTTAGCAGAGCGCCTCGCAAAGGCGCTCTGCTTTTTTGTTAGTCACAGGCGTTACCGCCGACTTTCTTCCCTCACCTCGCGGCGCAAAAGAAGAAGCGCCAAAAGATTGAGAAGCGTCATCACGCCAAGCACGAGATCGGTCACATCCCAGACAAGTGCAGGTGCCGCAAGCGCCCCCAGAAGGCAGGAAAACGCTACAAAAAGCGGCAAAAGCTTGCCGCCCTCTTTGCCGCGCAAGGCGTACACGCTCTCCCGACCGTAATGCGCCCAGCACAGCACGGTAGCAAAAGCGAAGATCAACACCGACACGGCAAGCAGGGGTGCTGCAAATTTCCCCAGCACCGCCCCGTAGGCGGACAGCGCGTAAGCCATACCGCCGCCCGACTTGACGGGAACACCGCTTGTCAGTATGACAAGCGCGGTCATCGTACAAAGCAGGATCGTATCCACGAAAACCTCCACGATCCCCCACACGCCCTGATCCGCGGGACGAACGACCTCTGCCGCTGCGTGCGCAATAGGCGCCGTGCCGCAGCCCGCCTCGTTGGACACGAGCCCACGTGCCACGCCATAGCGCACTGCACGGGAGGTGAAAAAGCCGACCGCGCCGCCTGCGGCGCTCTCAAAGGAAAACGCCTCGATAAAAACCTGCGCAAGCACCGCCGGAAGCGCCTTTGCACGCAAAAAAATAGCCGCCAGCGAGCCCGCCGAGAAAAGCACGCAAAC
>JAZQWF010000018.1:0-48817 GCA_045632185.1 Eubacteriales bacterium | reverse complement strand
CTGTTTTTTTATTCATATATTCACAAAAACTCCTATTTTTATGCAAAAAATCGGGGAGCAAAAGCGACAAAAAACAACAGGGTGTTTCGCCCTCTTTTGTGCAAAACGCGAAAAATCAAAAAAAGCAAAAAAAGATATTGACGCGAGGGGCTCTTTTCATTATAATAATATCATAAAAAATAAAGGCTGTGACAGGAAAGAAAGTTCGCGGCGCGGCACAGAGAGCCGTCGGTTGGTGTAAGACGGAGCGCAAAACGAATGATAACTCATCCTTGAGCTTTCAATCAAAAGGCTTTGCCGAGTAGAATTGAACGGGTTCTCCCGTTATAGAGTAGTCGTGTCGCACGGCATGACGTGAGTGGGTGCATCGCACCAAACAGAGTGGTACCGCGGGGAGCATATCTTCGTCTCTTTTATGCAAAGCTCTTGCTGTTGCGTAGGGGAGGCTTTTTCTTTTCTAAATGCCCCCTTGTCGACAGAGAAAGGAAACAACATGAACAATTGCAGCAAGTATCAAAAACAGTATTTCGTCCCCGAAGGGGTGAGTATGGATTGGATCCACCGCGATTCGCTTGATCGCGCGCCGATCTGGTGCAGCGTTGACCTGCGTGACGGCAATCAGGCACTGGTGACCCCGATGTCGCTCGAGGAAAAGTTGGCCTTCTTCAAGGTGCTGTGCGACCTCGGCTTCAAGGAGATCGAGATCGGCTTCCCGGCGGCGTCCGAGACCGAGTACGAGTTCTGCCGCACCATTATCGAGCAGAATCTGATCCCCGACGACGTCAAGATCCAGGTCCTCACCCAGTCGCGTGAGCATATCATTGCCAAGACCTTTGAGGCGATCAAGGGTGCCAAGCACGCCATCGTGCATCTTTATAATTCGACCTCTGTGGCGCAGCGAGAGCAGGTCTTCCGTCGCTCTAAGGAGGAGATCGTGAATATCGCCATCACCGGCGCAAAGCTCTGCCGTGAGTACCGCGAGCGCGCCGAGGGCAAGATCACCTTTGAGTATTCGCCCGAGAGCTTCACCGGCACCGAGCCCGAGTTCGCCGCCGAGATCTCCAATGCCGTGATCGACATCTGGCAGCCCACCCCCGAGGATAAGGTTATCATCAACCTGCCCGTCACCGTGTCGCACTCGATGCCTCACGTTTACGCCAACCAGGTCGAGTATATGTGCAAGAACCTCAAACACCGCGAAAATCTGCTGATCTCTCTGCACCCCCACAACGACCGCGGCTGTGCCGTGGCGGATAGCGAGCTTGGCCTGCTGGCCGGCGGTGACCGTGTAGAGGGTACGCTCTTTGGCAACGGCGAACGCACGGGTAATGTGGATATCATCACCCTTGCCTTGAACCTTTACTCTCAGGGTGTTGAGCCCGGCCTTGATTTTTCCAACCTGCCCGAGATCACCGAGCTTTACGAGCGCGTAACGGGCATGCACGTTTACGAGTGTCAGCCGTACAGCGGCAAGCTGGTGTTTGCGGCGTTCAGCGGCTCGCATCAGGACGCTATCGCAAAGGGCATGAAATGGCGTGAGGAAAAGGGTGGCGTCTGGAACGTGCCTTACCTTACCATCGATCCCGCCGACGTCGGCCGCACCTACGATGCGGACGTGATCCGCATCAACTCCCAGTCGGGCAAGGGCGGTATCGGCTACATTCTGGAAAGCAAGTACAAGCTTTCTCTCCCGCCCAAGATGCGCGAGGTGTTCGGCTACCACGTCAAGAGCATCTCCGACCACGAGCACAGGGAATTGCTTCCTGCCGAGGTTTATGATATCTTCCAGCGCGACTTCGTCAACGTGGCAAACGTCATCGACGTAGTCAAGGCGCATTACGCCGAGCAGGAGGGCGGTATCCGTGCGGACGTTGTCGTCCGCTATCACGGCGAGAGCAAGACCGTCACCGCCTTCGGTAACGGCCGCCTCAATGCCGTGGCAAGAGCGCTTTCCCAGTTCCTCGATCTGGAAGAATATACGCTGGAAAGCTACACCCAGCACGCCCTTGAAGGTAAGTCCGACTCGCTTGCTGCCTCCTACGTCAGCATCAACCGCGAGGGCAAGACCTATTGGGGCACGGGCATCGATCACGATATCATCGTATCCTCCGTCAAGGCACTCGTCAGCGCGGTCAACGTCATGATCCGCGAAACGGGCGCTGCCAAGTGACCGCTTTTTGAAAAAACAAAAGGAGACCACGTACTTATGAAATTGACAGGCGCAGAAATCATCATCAGAACCCTCATCGAGCAGGGTGTGACCGACGTGTTCGGCTATCCGGGCGGTCAGGTCATCAATATCTACGACGCTATTTATAAATACCGCGACGAGATCAATCACGTGCTGACCGCACACGAGCAGGGCGCATCTCACGCCGCTGACGGTTACTCCCGTGCCACGGGTAAGGTCGGCGTGTGCATCGCCACCTCCGGCCCCGGTGCCACCAATCTGGTCACGGGTATTGCTACCGCCATGCTGGACTCGATCCCCATGGTTGCCATCACGGGCAACGTTCCTTGCTCGCTGATCGGCAAGGATAGCTTCCAGGAGATCGACATCACGGGTATCACGCTTCCCATTACCAAGCACAACTACTTTGTAAACGATATCTCCAAGCTCGCCGACAGCATTCGCGAGGCATTCCGCATCGCCAAGTCCGGCCGTCCCGGCCCTGTGCTGGTGGACGTTCCCAAGGACGTGCAGGTTGCAACCTACGAGTTTGAGGAAAAGCCGATCGCTGACAAGTTCCCCCTGCCGATTGCCGAGCAGGTAAAGATCGACGAGGCCATCGCGCTGCTGAATGCGGCAAAGCGCCCCTATCTTTACATCGGTGGTGGTGCTGCGGGCCTTGGCCTTGGTAAAGAGATTGTGGCGCTTGCCGAAAAGCTGGACGCTTATATCGGCTGCACCTTTATGGGACTTTCCGCCGTGAACGAGTGTGACCGCTTCCTTGGTATGCAGGGTATGCACGGCCACTACGCGTCCTCGATGGCGCAAAAGGATGCCGACTTGATCCTCGGCGTCGGCGTGCGCTTCTCGGACCGTGCTACGGGTAACGTATCCAAGTACGCCAGAGGCACCAAGGTCATTCAGCTTGACCCCGATTTTTCCGAAATCAATAAAAACGTGCTTGTTGACGTCGGCATCGTCGGTGACGTGAAGGACGCCTTCACGCGTATTGCCGCAGGCGTTAGCGCGCAGGAGCACCCCGAATGGCGCGAGCAGGTCGGCAAGCTCCTGGCAAGAGAGAACCAATTTGAAGCCGAGCAGCGCGAGCGCGCCGGTGAAAAGCTGGTACCCCGCCGCGTGCTGGACATTATCAATGCAAACAAGCTCCCCAAAACCGTATTCACCACCGACGTCGGTCAGCACCAGATGTGGACGGCACAGTACGCCAAGTTTGACGGTGCGCGCCGTTTCGTTTCCAGCGGCGGTCTTGGCACGATGGGATTTGGCATGGGCGCCGCCATCGGCGCACAGGTTGCCACCAAGGATCCCGTGGTGCTTGTCACGGGTGACGGCAGCTTTGGTATGAACCTCAACGAGCTGGCTACCGCAGTCAGCTACAAGATCCCGCTTGTCATCGTGCTGATGAACAACGGCGTGCTTGGTATGGTGCGCCAGTGGCAGACACTGTTCTTCAACGGCCACTACTCCAACACCACGTTGGAGCGCAAGACCGATTTCGTCAAGCTTGCCGAGGCGTTCGGTGCCATTGGTATGACGGCAACCACTCCCGCCGAGTTTGAAGCATGCTTCAAGAAGGCGCTTGCCGTAACCGATGGCCCTGTTGTGATCGACACCTATGTGGATAAGGACGAATTCGTGCTGCCCATGCTTCCTCCCGGCGGCTCGATCGAGGATCTGATCACTAACGTTAGAAAGAAAGGGGAGAAAATGTGATGAAGGATAACAAATTTGTAATTGCCGTATACGTAGACAACCAGTACGGCGTTCTGACGCGCGTGACCAGCATGTTCACCCGCCGCGGCTTCAATATCGACGCCCTGACGGTAGGGGAAACCGAGGATCCCGCCTATTCCCGTATCACCATCTCGCTTTCCGGCGACGGCTACGCCCGCGAGCAGCTGATCAATCAGATGAAAAAGCTCTACAACGTCAAAAAGGTTGAGGTGTTGGAGGACGGCACCTGCATCAAGCGCGAGCTGATGCTGATCAAAATTCAGAACAGGCCCGAAAATCGCTCGGATATCCACTTCGCGGTGGATACTTACCGCGCCAAGGTCGTGGATTACACCACCGACGGCATGTGCATCGAGGTGACGGGCGACCCCTTGAAGATCGACGCTTTCGTCGAGCTGATGAAGCCCTTCGGGATCATTGAGATCTGCCGCACGGGTATCGTCGCATTGGAGCGCGGCACGACCTCGCTTCTCAACAAGTAATCAAAAAATAAAAATATATTCACCTAAAAAGGAGAACAAAATCATGGCAAACATTTACTATCAGCAGGATTGTGACCTGCAAAAGCTCGCTGGCAAGACCGTTGCAATCATCGGTTACGGCTCTCAGGGCCACGCACACGCACTCAACCTCAAAGACAGCGGCGTGAACGTTGTCGTCGGTCTTTACAAGGGCTCCAAGAGCTGGGAGAAGGCAGAGAAGCAGGGCGTTACCGTTATGACCGCTGCTGACGCTGCTAAGGCCGCAGACGTGATCATGATCCTGATCAACGACGAAAAGCAGGCAAAGCTCTACAAGGAGAGCATCGAGCCCAACCTCACCGCAGGCAAGACCCTTGCCTTCGCACACGGCTTCAACATCCACTACGGCTGCATCAAGCCCCCCGCTGACGTCAACGTCATCATGGTTGCTCCCAAGGGCCCCGGTCACACCGTTCGCTCCGAGTACCAGGTTGGTAAGGGCGTGCCCTGCCTGATCGCGATCCACCAGGACGCTACCGGCGACGCACTTGAAATCGGCCTTGCATACGCGCTTGGTATCGGCGGCGCTCGCGCAGGCGTGCTTGAAACCACCTTCCGCACCGAGACCGAGACCGACCTCTTCGGCGAGCAGGCTGTCCTTTGCGGCGGCGTTTGCGCCCTGATGCAGGCGGGCTTCGAGACCCTGGTTGAGGCCGGCTACGATCCCCGTAACGCATACTTCGAGTGCATTCACGAGATGAAGCTGATCGTTGACCTTATCTACCAGTCCGGCTTTGAGGGTATGAGATATTCCATCTCCAACACCGCAGAGTACGGCGACTACATCACCGGTCCCAAGATCATCACCGAGGACACCAAGAAGGCCATGAAGAAGGTTCTTTCCGACATCCAGGACGGCACCTTTGCAAAGGACTTCCTGCTTGACATGTCCGACGCCGGCTCTCAGGTTCACTTCAACGCAATGCGTAAGATCGCTGCTGAGCATCCCTCCGAGGTTGTCGGCAAGGATATCCGCAAGCTTTACAGCTGGGCTGACGAGGAGAAGTTCATCAACAACTAATTCGCCCGATAACCGTCGCATTTCTGCGTTACCCCTCGTCGAATGGGGCTCGATGTAGATCACTACACCGTCGCCCCATTCGCTCGGTTGCGCCTTGAACTGCTTGGTTCTCGAACGAATTACATGCTCACCGGAAGAAACATTTGTTCCGAGTGGTGCGTCTTGTCTTGCTTGCTTCTTGCACGAAGCGCGCTTGCTTGGTTCTCGAACGAATTACACGCTCACCGGAAGAAACATTTGTTCCGAGTGGTGCGCCTCGCATTACTTGCTTTTTTACACAAATTACCGTAGCCGTGAATCCGGTAGGGGAGGGGCTTGCTCCTCCCGTATCCGCGATAAACCTTGCGGCTACGCTCCAAAGTCCGCCCCCTGCGAGGGGCGGGGGACCGCGTTAGCGGGGGTGGGGTAGTCCTCACCGGAAGACCTTGTAAGGGCGCACAAGAAAACTTGTGCGCCTCATACAATGCCTTTCAAGGAGGTTTTATATGAAAGAATCGTTATTAAGCACTGTTGAGCAGTTGGGCAAGGATTTGCCTGAAGAAAAATTGGGGACTTATGTTTTCGAAATTATCAAGCAGGCGGCTTCAGAAGGCAATATAAAAGCTCGGCTTTATCTTGCAGTTTCGCATTTGGTGGGAACCGATTATATCAAGCAAGATAGAGAAAAAGGCGTATTGTTGTTGGAAACATTAGCTGAACAGGGCGATACTCAACTTAAATACGAACTTGGCCGATGCTATTATTACGGCAAGGTTTTAGAACAGAATAAAGCCAAAGCGATGTATTGGTATAAAAAAGCAGCTGCCGAAGGGCACACACTCGCACTGGAAGCGTTAGAATAATAGGAGGGAATTACTTATGATTAAGGATACTGTTGTAAACGGATGCAATAACGCACCCCACCGTTCGCTCTACAACGCGCTCGGTCTGACAGCCGAGGAGCTGCAAAAGCCCCTCATTGGCATTGTATGCTCCTATAACGAGATCGTCCCCGGCCACATGAACCTGGACAAGATCGCCGAGGCGGTCAAGCTGGGTGTTGCCATGGCGGGCGGTACGCCCATCATGTTCCCCGCGATCGCGGTCTGTGACGGCATCGCGATGGGTCACGTGGGTATGAAATATTCGCTCGTGACGCGCGATCTGATCGCCGACTCTACCGAGGCGATGGTGATGGCACACGGCTTTGACGGCCTTGTGATGATCCCCAACTGTGACAAGAACGTGCCAGGGCTCTTGATGGCCTCCGCACGTCTGAATATTCCCACCGTGTTCGTATCCGGCGGCCCGATGCTTGCCGGCCGTGTCGGTGGCAAGAAGACCAGTCTTTCCTCAATGTTCGAGGCAGTCGGCGCATACCACGCGGGCAAGATCGACGAGGAAAAGCTGAATGAGTTTGAGTGCAAGACCTGCCCCACCTGCGGCTCTTGCTCGGGTATGTACACCGCCAACTCGATGAACTGCCTTACCGAGGTTCTCGGTATGGGCCTCGCAGGCAACGGCACCATTCCCGCCGCTTACTCCGCACGTATCCAGCTTGCCAAGCACGCAGGTATGCAGGTGATGGATCTGGTGAGAAAGAACATTCGTCCCCGTGACGTGATGACCGCCGCGGCCATTCGCAACGCGATCACCGCGGATCTGGCGCTCGGCTGCTCCACCAACTCGATGCTCCACCTTCCCGCCATCGCCAACGAGTGTGGCGTAGAGTTCTCGCTGGATGAGGTCAATGCGATCAGCGAGCGCACCCCCAACCTGTGCCATCTTGCTCCCGCAGGCCCCACCTATATGGAGGATCTGAACGAGGCAGGCGGCGTGTATGCGGTGCTCAAACAGCTGGAAGAGAAGGGACTGATCGACACCACCGTGATGACCTGCACGGGCAAGACGATGCACGAAAATATCGCAAACGCAAAGAACTTGGATACCGATGTTATTCGCACTGTTGAGAACGCATTTAGCCCCACGGGCGGTATTGCCGCACTGAAAGGCAACCTTGCTCCCGACGGCTGCGTGGTCAAGCGCTCTGCCGTAGCTCCCGAAATGCTGGTGCATGAGGGCCCCGCCAAGGTCTTTGAAAGCGAGGAGGACGCGATCGCGGCCATCTACGCAGGCAAGATCGTGGCAGGCGACGTGGTCGTGATCCGCTACGAGGGTCCCGCAGGCGGTCCCGGTATGCGCGAGATGCTCAATCCCACCTCTGCGATCCAGGGTATGGGACTTGGTTCCTCCGTGGCTCTGATTACCGACGGACGCTTCTCCGGCGCTACGCGCGGTGCCTCCATCGGTCACTGCTCGCCCGAGGCAGCAGCAGGCGGTCCGATCGCCTATGTCAAGGACGGCGATATCATTTCGATCAACATTCCCGCCTATAAGATCGAATTGAAGGTTTCGGACGAGGAGATGGCAAAGCGCCGTGCCGAAATGCCGATCAAGAAAAAAGAGAACATTACGGGCTACCTGAAACGCTACGCCGCCATGGTCAGCTCCGCCGACAAGGGCGCTATTATCAACAAGTAAGGAGAGAGGCTGTTATGGCTATGACGATGACGCAAAAAATTCTGGCCGCACACGCGGGGCTGCCCCACGTGGAGGCAGGCCAGCTGATCCTGGTGGATCTGGACATGGTGTTGGGTAACGATATTACCTCTCCCGTTGCGATCCGCGAGTTTAATAATCTTGGTGCTACCAAGGTGTTCGATAAGGACAAGGTGACGATGGTCATGGACCACTTCGCCCCCAATAAGGACATCAAGGCCGCTGAGCAGTGCAAGATGTGCCGCACCTTCTGCAACGACAAGGAAGTGACCAACTTCTACGACGTCGGCCGTATGGGCATCGAGCATGCGCTCCTTCCCGAAAAGGGACTTGTTGTGGCAGGTGACGTTGTGATCGGCGCAGACTCTCACACCTGTACCTACGGTGCGCTTGGCGCATTCTCCACGGGTGTCGGCTCTACCGATATGGCGTGCGGTATGGCAACGGGCAAGACCTGGTTCAAGGTGCCCTCCGCGATCCGCTTTAACCTCACGGGAAAGCTCAACCCCTGGGTTTCCGGTAAGGACGTGATCCTGCACATCATCGGTATGATCGGTGTGGACGGTGCGCTTTATCGCTCGATGGAATTCACGGGTGAGGGCGTTGCTTCGCTTTCCATCTACGACCGTCTGACCATCTCCAACATGGCCATCGAGGCAGGTGCCAAGAACGGCATTTTCCCCGTAGACGAGCAGACGCTTGCATACATCGCCGCACACAGCGACCGCAAGCCCGTGGTTTACACCGCTGACGAGGACGCCGTATACGACGAAACCTACGAGATCAACCTCTCCGAGGTCAAGTCTACCGTTGCATTCCCCCACCTGCCCGAGAACACCAAGACCATCGACGAGGTGGGCGAGGTCGTGATCGATCAGGTCGTGATCGGCTCCTGCACCAACGGCCAGTATAAGGATATTGCCGAGGCCGCTGAGATCTTTAAGGGACGCAAGGTCGCAAAGGGCGTACGCGCTATCATCATTCCCGCAACCCAGGATATCTACCTGAAAGCCGCCGAGAACGGTCTTTTGAAGATCTTCATCGAGGCCGGCTGCGTGGTATCCACTCCCACCTGTGGTCCCTGCCTTGGCGGTCACATGGGTATTCTTGCCGCAGGCGAGCGCGCCGTGGCAACCACCAACCGAAACTTTGTCGGCCGTATGGGTCACGTGACCTCCGAGGTCTACCTCGCAAGCCCCGCCGTGGCCGCTGCCAGCGCTGTTGCCGGCAAGATCGCAGATCCTGCCGAGATCATGAAATAAGGAGGGAACGAGCATGAAATTTACCGGTACTGTAATCAAATACGGTGATAACGTCGATACCGACGTGATCATTCCCGCGCGTTACCTCAACACGATCGACGTCAACGAGCTTGCCTCCCACTGTATGGAGGACATTGATAAGGATTTCCACAAGAAGATCAAGGCAGGCGACATTATGGTTGCGGGCTTCAACTTCGGTTGCGGCTCCTCCCGTGAGCATGCCCCCATTGCCATCAAGGCAAGCGGTATCTCGCTGGTTATTGCCAAGAGCTTTGCACGTATCTTCTACCGTAACGCCATCAACATCGGCCTTGCCATTCTGGAATGTCCCGAGGCGGCCGAGGCCATTGAAAACGGTCACGAGGTTGAGGCGGATATGGACGCAGGCGTGATCCTTGACAAGACCACGGGTGCTTCCTTTAAGACCTCTCCCTTCCCGCCCTTCATTCAGAAGATGATCCAGAACGGCGGCCTTATGGAAAGCATCAAGAAAGGGGAATTCTGCTAATGAATTACAATATTGCGCTTTTGCGCGGTGACGGCATCGGTCCTGAGATCGTGGACAGCGCCGTCCGCGTGCTGGAAAAGGTCGGCGAGAAGTTCGGCCACACCTTCAACTTTACCAGATACCTCATCGGTGGTGCCGCCATCGATGCTTGCGGTGAGCCGCTTCCCCGCGAAACCGTGGAGGGCTGCCTTGCCGCCGACAGCGTGTTGCTTGGTGCCGTAGGCGGCCCCAAGTGGGATACGCTCCCCGGCAATATGCGTCCCGAAAAGGCGCTGCTTGGCATCCGTGCCGCTATGGGTCTTTTCACCAATCTCCGTCCCGCAAAGCTCTATCCCGCACTTGCGGGTGAGTGCCCCTTGCGCGCCGACATCGTGGCAAACGGCTTTGATCTGATGATCGTCCGTGAGCTGACGGGCGGCATCTACTTCGGTGAGCGCGGCATGCGAGAGGGCAAGTACGGCGAGGAGGCCTACGACACCGAGTGTTACAGCCGTATGGAGATCGAGCGCATCGGTCGCGTGGCGTTTGAAACCGCGCGTAAGAGAAGCAAAAAGCTTTGCAGCATCGACAAGGCCAACGTGCTGGATACCTCCCGTCTTTGGAGAAAGATCATGCACGAGCTGGCTGAGGAATACCCCGACGTTACGCTCTCTGATATGCTGGTGGACAACGCCGCGATGCAGCTGGTGCGCAATCCCGCCCAGTTCGACGTGGTCGTGACCTCCAATATGTTCGGTGACATTCTTTCCGACGAGGCATCGCAGATCACCGGCTCGATCGGTATGCTGCCCTCTGCCTCGCTTGGCAATACCACGCGCGGCCTGTACGAGCCGATCCACGGCTCTGCCCCCGACATCGCGGGCAAGCACCTTGCCAACCCCATTGCGACCATTCTTTCCGCCGCAATGATGCTGCTGCACTCCTTCGGTCTTGCCGCTGAGCATGACGCGATCGTGAACGCAGTAGATGCCGTACTCAATGCAGGTCTTCGTACCGCAGACCTCGCCCACGGCGCTCCCGCCCTTTCCACCGAGGAAATGACGGACGCCATTCTTGCCAAGATCTGATATGGCGGCACAACAGAATACCGTCCGCTCCCTTTATCTGCGCGTTTCCACGCTTGCGGTGTTCCGCGGTGTGCTGAACGAGCCAATCTTCGCCCGTTTTATGGATTTTGCGCGCGAGAGGGGAACTGACGAGCAAAAAATGCTTGCTTACGCGGCATTTGCTGAGGAGATCTACCGTGGTGGCGGCGATTTGACCGATTGCGTGCGCCGCACGGTATTTGAGAACGAAAACGTGTACGTGACCTCACTTACCAAGGGTCATACCTGCCACGAAAGCGTGCTGGCCTCCGCCGCACGCGAGCTCGCGGTGCTGGGTGACTTTGCGGCACTTACCGTGGCTGATTTTGCTGCGGATCTTAGTGCCGAGATCGAGATCGCGGGCTTTTCCTCCCGCAGGATCGACCTTGCCGCCGAGTATGCCGCACGCGTGAAGCAGATCGACAAATACGGCTACGGCATCTTCGCCGCCTATGGCATGTTCCGCCTTGGTGACGGTGAGCACCCCGTGCTGGAACCCATTCGCACCCCCGACGATATCAGCTTGGACAGCTTCATCGGCTACGAGCAGGAGCGCGGGAAGGTGATGGCGAATACCGAGGCATTCCTCGCGGGCAGATCCGCCGCCAACGTGTTGCTTTACGGTGACGCGGGCACGGGCAAATCCTCTACGGTCAAGGCGGTGGTAAATCACTTCTTTGACAAGGGCCTGCGCCTTATTGAGCTGCGTAAGGATCAGCTTTCGCTCCTGCCCTACGTGATGGGGCAGATCGGCTCTAACCCTTTGAAATTTATCATCTTTATCGATGATCTTTCCTTCCACCGCAGCGATGACTGTTTCAGCATGCTCAAAGCCGCGTTGGAGGGCTCCGCGTCCGCCAAAGCAGCGAATGCGGTGATCTATGCGACCAGCAACCGCCGCCACATCGTGCGCGAGACGTTCTCGGAGCGCGAGGGAGCAGAGGTGCATCGCAACGACGGCATGCAGGAGGCGCTCTCGCTTTCCGAGCGCTTTGGGCTTACCATTCTGTTTGCCCGTCCCAACCAGCAGCTTTATTTGCAGATCGTACGCGAGCTTGCAGCCAAGCACGGCGTGACGATGCCGACAAAGGAGCTGGAAACCAAGGCCGAGGCGTTCGCGCTTGGCCGCGGCACGCGTTCTGCACGCTGTGCCGAGCAATTCGTAGAAAGTCTGCTTTAATCTTTTTTGAAAAGAGAGTGATAGTATGTTGACGCTTGATAATGTGTACCGTGCCGGCTACGTCCTCAAAGAGGTCGTGCGCAAGACCGACGTGATCTATGCCCCCAAGCTTGTACCCGGTACCGATATTTTCCTGAAAACCGAAAACTTGCAGGTGACGGGCTCCTTTAAGGTGCGCGGCGCTTACTACAAAATGTCCAAGCTGACCGCCGAGGAAAAGGCGCGCGGTGTGATCGCCTGCTCCGCGGGCAACCACGCGCAGGGTGTGGCGCTTGCCGCACAGAAGAACGGCATCAAGGCCGTGATCTGCCTGCCCGACGGCGCTCCCATCTCCAAGGTGGAGGCAACCAAGAGCTACGGCGCTGAGGTCTGCCTTGTTGAAGGCGTTTACGACGACGCCTATCGCCGCGCGTTGGAGCTGCGCGACGAGAAGGGCTATACCTTCATTCACCCCTTTAACGATCCCGACGTCATCGCGGGTCAGGGAACGATCGCGCTTGAATTGATCGAGCAGCTGGATAAGATCGACGCGGTGCTGGTGCCCATTGGCGGCGGCGGTCTGATCGCAGGCGTGGCGTATACCCTGAAAACCTTGAAGCCCGATATCAAGGTCTACGGTGTACAGGCCGCAGGTGCGCCCTCTATGGCAAATTCCGTGAGGGACGGCAAGATCATTCGCCTGCCCAGCGTTTCCACCATCGCAGACGGTATCGCTGTGAAGGAACCCGGCGATCTTACTTATGAAATTTGCAGCAAATACGTAGACGAGATCCTTACCGTCAGCGACGACGAGATCTCTGCCGCGATCCTGGCGCTCATGGAGCAGCACAAGCTGGTTACCGAGGGTGCTGGTGCCGTGGCCGTGGCCGCTGCCATGTTCAAAAAGGTAGATCTTGCGGGTAAGAAGGCGGTTTGTCTGCTTTCCGGCGGTAACATTGACGTGACCATTCTTTCCCGCGTCATTCAGCGCGGTCTTCTGATGTCCGGCCGTACCTGCCAGATGACCATCGAGCTTCTGGACAAGCCCGGTCAGCTGTTGGCCGTTGCCCGCATCATTGCCGAGCACGGCGGTAACGTGATCGAGGTGCACCACGAGCACGCTCGCGGCGGCTCCGACGTCAACGGCTGTTACCTGCGCGTGACGATGGAAACCAGAAACTTCGCACATATCAACGAGATCCGCGAGGCACTTGCCGCAAGCGGTCTGCACGTGATTGAATAAGGAGGATATTATGGCAGAGCTTATCAAGGTTTCTACCGACAAGGCGCCCGCCGCCATCGGCCCCTACTCTCAGGCCGTCAAGTGTGGTAATATGCTGTTCACCTCGGGGCAGATCGCGATCGATCCCGCCGTGGGCGATATCGTGGCAAAGGATATCCAGGGCCAGACCGAGCAGGTGATGAAGAACCTTTGCGAGGTGCTTCGCGCCGCCGGCTCTTCTCCCGAGCTTGTGATCAAGACCACCTGTTTCCTTGCAAACATCGGCGATTTCGCCGCCTTCAATGAAATTTACGGCAAATACTTTACGGGCAAGCCCGCCCGCAGCTGCGTAGCGGCTGCCGCACTTCCCAAGGGCGCGCTTGTTGAGGTTGAGGCCGTAGCACTTCTTGCCTGATGGCAGAAAGGATATAAAATTATGAGCAAGAATATTGATTGGAGCAGCCTTGGATTTGGCTACGTCAAAACGGATCTGCGCTACGTTTCCATGTACCGTGACGGCAAGTGGGACGACGGCGTGATGACCGAGGACAATACCGTTACCATCAGCGAGTGCGCAGGCGTTTTGCAGTACGCACAGACCTGCTTTGAGGGCTTGAAGGCCTACACCACCAAGGACGGTAAGGTCGTTTGCTTCCGTCCCGACCTCAACGCAGAGCGTATGATCGACTCCTGCGAGAGATTGAAGATGCCCGTTTTCCCCAAGGAGCGTTTCCTGGAAGCGGTGCGCAAGACGGTTGAGGCAAACAAGGAGTGGGTCCCCCCCTACGGCTCCGGCGCTTCTCTTTACCTGCGCCCCTATATGTTCGGCTTTGACTCTGTTATCGGCGTAAAGCCCGCTAACGAGTACCAGTTCCGCATTTTTGCTACCCCCGTTGGCCCTTACTTCAAGGGTGGTGTCAAGCCCCTTACCGTTCGTATCAGCGACCTTGACCGCGCCGCTCCCCGTGGCACGGGTCACGTTAAGGCAGGTCTGAACTACGCGATGAGCCTTTACAACATCGTGGACGCACACGAAAAAGGGTTTGACGAGAACATTTATCCCGACTCCGAGACCCGCACCTATATCGAGGAAACGGGCGGCGCCAACATTCTGCTTGTCGCAAAGGACGGCACCGTGGTCACTCCCAAGTCGGATACTATCCTGCCCTCTATCACCCGCAGATCCCTGATGTACGTGGCAGAGCATATCCTCGGCATGAAGGTTGAGGAGCGCAAGGTTCGTATTGACGAGCTGGATCAGTTCGTAGAGTGCGGCCTTTGCGGCACCGCCGCTGTCATCTCTCCCGTGGGCAAGATCGTTGACCACGGCAAGGAGATCGTGTATGGCATGGAGGACATGGGCCCCGTGACCAAGAAGCTTTATGATACCCTGCGTGGTATTCAGATGGGCACTATTGAAGCTCCCGAGGGCTGGATCGTAGAGATCTGACCTGCGAAAAAACGCGCATAGCTTCGTTGCTCCTCAAAAGCGGCTTGACGTAGATTTCTACGCCTGCGCCTTGCTTTTTGCGGTGCGCCTTGCTCTGCATCGGTTTTTCTTGGTCAGTTGCACAAACCGGCAGGGGAGGGGCTTGCTCCTCCCGCAATTCGCGACCAACTACGGAAAAATAACGCTGCGTGCGCCCTTTGGTACGTTCCAAGGGGCGTGCGCTTATGATTTTTTTGAAAATCTTTCATTATTTATAAAATAGCACTTGACTTTAACGCTTTAATGTGCTAAAATGTTGCTATCTTATGAAAAGGCGGTAGAAAAATGAGCCATATCGATAATATTCAGGGTGCCGAACGCCTGATGCAAGCGTTGGTTGCACTTCATACAAGGGAAGAGTGCCACGCGTTTTTAGAGGATCTTTGCACCATCAAAGAGGTGCAGGATATCGCCCAACGTTTGGAGGTTGCATTTATGCTGGACGAGGGGAAGAACTATCAGGAAATATCAAAGGCAACAGGTGCCAGTACCGCCACGATCAGCCGCGTCAAAAAATGCCTGGTTTACGGCAGCGGCGGATATCGCACCGCGCTGGATCGCGCTAAGGAAGAAGGAGAGAAGTGATGATGGATAAAGCAAACGTTTGGAGAAACGAGGAGCTGGCGGTCTTCCGCCTTCGCTCGCTGTACCGCGAGTGCGGCTACGCTCCCTATAAAATGAGCAAGTTTGAGGAATACGACCTCTACGCGCGCAATAAGCACTTTTTGCTTTCCGAAAATGTCATCACCTTCACCGATACCGACGGCAAGCTGATGGCGCTTAAACCCGACGTCACGCTTTCCATCGTGAAGAACACGAAGGAGGCAGCGGGCGAGGTGCAAAAGCTTTATTACGACGAAAACGTTTACCGCGTGTCCAAGGGCACGCGCGCCTTCCGCGAGCTGACGCAGGTGGGCTTGGAGTGCATCGGCGACGTAGACGATTTCTGCGTGTGTGAGGTGCTTTCCCTGGCGGCTGACAGCTTGGCCGAGATCAGCGAGGATTACGTGCTTGACGTGTCCGATCTTTCCTTGCTTGGCGCCGTGATGGACGCTTTGCAGGTAAGCGAGAGCGCTAAGGCAGAGCTGTTGCACTGCATCGGCGAGAAGAACGTCCACGGTGTGAGAGAAATTGCGCGCCGCGAAGGGGCTGACGAGGCAGCACTTGCTAAGCTTTGTGCGCTGATCGGCTACGATCTGCCCCTTGCGGCAGGCATCAGCTCGCTGCGTGCCGAGCTTCCCGAATACGCCGTACAGATCTCAAATCTGGAAAATATCTGCCGTACGCTTGGCGCGCGCGCAGAGAAGGTGCATCTGGATTTCTCCGTGGTCAACGATATGAGCTACTACAACGGCATCGTCTTTAAGGGCTTTGTCAACGGCGTACCCGCAGGCGTGCTTTCGGGCGGCCAGTACGATGGTCTGATGCAGAAAATGGGGCGCAGCGCCCGCGCGATCGGCTTTGCCGTATATCTGGATCTTTTGGAGCGCTTCGGCGCGACCGCACCCGAGTTTGATGTGGACGCGGTGATCCTGTACGGCGAGGATTGTGACACGGCTGCACTTTCCGTGGCAGCTGCCACGCTTCGTGAGGAAAATAAGTGCGTGAAGGTATGCAAAAAGCTGCCTGACGGACTGAAATATAAAGAATTGTACGCATTTGAAAACGGGGAGGTGAAGGCACTTGAAAACAATGCTTAACGTGGCTCTGCCCAAGGGACGTCTTGGCGAAAAGGTTTACGCCATGTTTGAAAAGGCGGGCTTCGAGTGTCCCTCCATCAAGGAAAATAACCGCAAGCTGATCTTCGAAAACGAGGAGGTTGGCGTCAGATATTTCTGGGTAAAGCCCTCTGACGTTGCCATCTACGTTGAGCGCGGCGCCGCCGACATCGGTGTGGCGGGCAAGGATATTCTGCTGGAATACGAGCCGGATATCTACGAGCTGCTTGATCTTGATATCGGCAAATGCCGTATGGCCGTGGCCGCGAAGGACGATTTCCGTGACGACCCTCAAAACACGCTCCGTGTTGCCACTAAATTCTCGAACATTGCCAAGAATTACTACGCAGGCAAGGGACGCGAGATCGATATCATTCACCTCAACGGCTCGATCGAGATCGCACCCATTCTGGGGCTTTCCGACGTGATCGTGGATATCGTGGAAACGGGAACCACCCTCAAAGAAAACAACCTGCGCGTGTTTGAGACCATCGTGCCGATCAGCGCGCGCCTGATTGCCAACAAGGCAAGCTATAAGTTCAAAAGCGTATCCATCGATGCTATCGTAGATAGCATTCGTTGCCAAATGGAGGCAAACAATGATTAAAGTGATGAAATACGGCGAGGTGCCGACCGGCGAGATCTTCGCGCGTGTCGTGCCCACCGTGAACGTAGAGGAGATCGTGGCGGGCATTCTTGCCGACGTCAAGGAAAACGGCGACAAGGCGCTTTTTGCCTACTGCGAAAAATTTGACAAGGTCAAGCTTGACGCGCTCGCCGTCAGCGAAGCGGAAATTGAGGAGGCATTCACCGCCGTTCCCGCAGAGTTTTTGGAAATTCTGCGCGAGGCGGCAGAGAATATCCGCCGCTTCCACGAGAAGCAGAAGCGTAACAGCTTTATCCTGAACGAGCAGAATGGCGTGGTGATGGGACAGAAGGTGATCCCCGTGGATCGCGCAGGTCTGTACGTCCCCGGCGGTACGGCGGCGTATCCCTCCACCGTGCTGATGGACGCCATTCCCGCCAAGATCGCAAGCGTGCCCGAGGTCGTGATGGTATCGCCCCCCGGCAAGGACGGCAAAATCCCCGCCGTGATCCTCGCCGCTGCGAAGATCGCGGGCGTGGATAAGATCTTCAAGCTCGGCGGTGCACAGGCCGTGGCGGCTCTTGCGTTTGGTACGGAAAGCGTGCCGAAGGTGGACAAGATCGTGGGCCCCGGCAACGCCTTTGTGGCAGAGGCGAAGAAGCAGGTCTTCGGCACCGTTTCCATTGATATGATCGCAGGCCCCAGCGAAATTCTGATCCTTGCCGACGGCAAGAGCAACCCCAAGCACGTCGCGGCCGATCTGCTTTCGCAGGCCGAGCACGATAAGCTTGCCAGCGCTGTGCTGGTTACGGACAGCGAGGCACTTGCTGCGGCGGTTGCCGAGGAGATCGAAAAGCAGATCCCTCTGCTTTCCCGCGCCGAGATCGCACGTGCGTCTATTGACAACAACGGCAAGATCATCGTGGCGCCCAACTTCCAAAAGGGCATCGAGATCACCAACGAGCTCGCTCCCGAGCATTTGGAGCTTTGCGTGGATAACCCCTTCGATTATCTGGATAAGATCCGCCACGCCGGCTCGATCTTTATGGGCAGAAACTGCCCCGAGGCGCTTGGCGACTATATGGCAGGCCCCAATCACACGCTCCCCACGGGCGGTACGGCAAAGTTTTCCAGCCCGCTTTCCGTGGACGATTTCGTAAAGAAAACGCAGTATACCTACTTCACGCGCGATGCGCTTGCCAAGGTTGGTCGCAAGGTGGCTTACTTTGCAGAAAAAGAGGGCCTTACCGCGCACGCCAAGAGCGCCGTGGTACGCTTGGAGGACTAAAATGAGCGCATTTTTCAGTGAGAAATACAAGGCGCTGACGCCCTATACCCCCGGCGAGCAGCCCAAGGAGCGAAAATTCATCAAGCTCAACACCAACGAGTCGCCCTTCCCGCCCTCGAAAAAGGCGCAGGAATACGCGGCCAAGGCGGCCGAAAGCTTGCAGCTTTACTCCGATCCTACCTGCGCCAAGCTGACCGCCAAGGTGGCAGAGGTGCTGGGTGTGGAGTCCGACGAGATGCTGCTGACCAACGGCTCGGACGAGATCCTGAACTTCGCTTTTATGGCGTTCTGCGACGAGAAAACGCCAGCGGCCTTTGCTGATATCACCTACGGATTTTATAAGGTGTTTGCAGCCCTCAATGGCGTGCCTTACGTAGAAATTCCTCTTAACGAGGATTTCAGCATTGATCCCACCGCATATTATAACCTCGGCAAAACGATCTTTATCGCCAATCCCAACGCCCCCTCGGGCATTGCGCTTTCCCGCGATACCATCGAGGAGATCATCAAAAATAACCCCAACACGGTGGTCGTTGTGGACGAGGCGTACGTGGATTTCGGTGCAGAAAGCTGCGTGCCGCTTATTCACAAGTACAAAAATCTGCTTGTCACACAGACCTTTTCCAAGTCGCGCTCGATGGCGGGCGCCCGCCTTGGCTTTGGCGTGGCGTGCAAAGAGCTGATCGCAGACCTCAACACCATCAAGTATTCCACCAACCCCTACAATGTCAATTCCATGACGCTGGCGGCGGGGCTTGGTACGATGGAGGACGAGGCCTACACGCAAATTAACTGCCAAACGGTACAAGAAAACCGCGAATATCTCACAGGCGAGCTTGCTAAGATGGGCTTTGTGCAAACGCCCTCTATGGCGAACTTTATCTTCGCCAAGCACGAGAAGATCTCGGGCGAGCGTATCTACACGGCGCTTCGTGAAAAGGGAATTCTGGTGCGCCACTTTACCGCACCCCGTATCGCGGAATACAACCGCATCACCATCGGTGCGCGCGAGGAAATGGAAGCCCTTGTGCAAGCGCTTTGGGAGATTTTGGAGGAAAACAAATGAGAACTGCTACGATTTCCCGCAATACTGCGGAAACCAAGATCAATATCGAACTGAACCTGGACGGAAAGGGCGAAAGCAAGATCGAGAGCGGCTGCGGCTTCCTTGATCACATGCTCACTCTTTTGGCTTCTCACGGCCGCTTTGACCTTGCCGTTACCTGTAACGGTGACACGCAGGTAGACGATCACCACACGGTGGAGGACGTCGGCATCGCGCTGGGTGAGGCGTTTGCAAAGGCGCTCGGCAACAAGAAGGGCATCACGCGCTACGGCAGCGTGACCATTCCGATGGACGAAACGCTCATTCTCGCGGCGATCGATCTTTCCGGCCGTTGCGGCTTCTATACCACGTTGAATATCCCCGCAGAGAAGGTCGGCAGCTTTGATACCGAGCTTGTCGAGGAGTTCTTCCTCGGCTTTACCCGTGCCGCCTCCTGCACGCTGCACATTCAGCAGCTGGCGGGCCGTAACAGCCACCACATCATTGAGGGAAGCTTTAAGGCGTTCGCACGCGCGCTGCGCGCGGCCGTTGCCATTGATGCCGCGTTTGCAAACGAGATTCCCTCGACCAAAGGAGTGCTTTGATGGTTGCCATTGTTGATTACGGCGTCGGAAATCTTTTCTCGCTGTCCAGCTCCTTTGCCGCCATCGGGGTTGAGGTCACCGTGACCTCCGATCCTGCCGTGCTGCGCGCCGCCGATCGCATCATTCTGCCCGGCGTGGGTGCTTTCGGCGATGCCGCCGCCAAGCTGCGCGAGAGCGGACTTGACAAGGTGGTGATCGAGCAAGCAAAGGCGGGCAAGCCCCTGCTTGGCATCTGCCTTGGCATGCAGCTGCTGTTTGAAAAAAGCTTTGAGTACGGCGAGCACGAGGGCCTTGGACTTATCAAGGGTGAGATCCGCCCCATCGCGGACGTGATCCCTGCTGACTTGAAGATCCCGCACATCGGCTGGAACGCGCTGCATTTCGGCAAGAAAAAAAGCGAGCTGTTCCGCTATTTGAATGAGGGGGATCACGTGTACTTCGTACACTCCTTCTACGGTGCCAATTGCGACGATAGCGTGATCGCCACCGCCGAATATGGCGCAGAGCTGACCGCTGCCGTGGCGTCGGGCAACGTATACGGCTGCCAGTTCCACCCCGAAAAAAGCGGCAACGTGGGACTTGCTATCCTGCGCGCATTTTGCGAAAAGGAGGCATAACGGTGTTAATTTTCCCCGCAATTGATTTGTTTGAAGGAAAGGCCGTGCGCCTTTTCAAGGGTGATTATGCCCAAATGACTGTTTATAACGAAAATCCGCTTGCCGTGGCTGAGGATTTCAAGCGCGCGGGCGCTACTTGCCTGCACGTGGTAGATCTGGAAGGTGCGAAGAGTGGTGAAACCCCGAATATCGATACCGTTACGGCACTTTCTGCCGTAGAAGGCCTGTTTGTTGAGGTTGGCGGCGGCATTCGTTCGATGGAGGTCGTTGACCGCTATCTCTCGGCAGGCGTGGATCGCGTGATCCTTGGTACAGCGGCTGTAAAGGACGAAGCGTTCCTTTGCGCAGCGGTTGCCAAGTACGGTGAGAAGATCGCTGTCGGCGTGGATATCAAGGACGGCTTTGTTGCCATCAAGGGCTGGACGGAAAAATCTGACTTGGAGGCAATGGCATTCTGCGAGAAAATGCAAAATATCGGGGTACGTACCCTCATTTGTACCGACATTTCCAAGGACGGCGCGATGCAGGGCGCCAATCATGCGCTTTACCGCGAGCTGTCTGAGTGCTTCGGCGTGCAGATCATCGCCTCGGGCGGTGTCAGCTCGATCGAGGACGTGAAAAAGCTTGCCGCCATTGACCTTTACGGTGCGATCGTGGGCAAGGCCTATTACACGGGCGCGATCAATTTGAAGGAAGCGATCGAGGTGGCGGCAAAATGATTACGAAAAGAATTATTCCTTGCCTTGACGTGCGCAACGGGCGCGTGGTCAAGGGCGTGAATTTTGAGGGCGTCAGCGACGTTTCCTCTCCTGTCGAGCTTGCCCGCTATTACAGCGACAACGGTGCTGACGAGCTGGTGTTTTACGACATCACCGCCTCCTTTGAGGGGCGCGCGCTTTTCACCGATATTCTGCGCGAGGTCGCAAGAACGATCTTTATTCCGCTTACCGTTGGCGGCGGTATCAATACTGTCGAGGACTTTGACCGTGTGCTGAAATGCGGCGCGGATAAGGTCAGCGTCAACTCGGGGGCCATTCGCAACCCCGCACTCATCGGCGAGGCCGCCAAGCGCTACGGCGACCAATGCGTGGTGCTTTCCGCCGACGTCAAGCGTGTGGACGGCGTGTTCCGCGTGTTTGCCAAGGGCGGCCGCGAGAATACGGGTATGGAGGCGATCGACTGGATCCGCCATTGTGTGAACGAGGGCGCGGGCGAGGTCGTGGTCAACTCCATCGACACCGACGGTGTAAAGAACGGCTTTGATCTGGAACTGCTTGCAAAGGTCTGTGACGCCGTATCCGTTCCCGTCATCGCCTCGGGCGGTGCGGGCAATATCGGGCATTTCGTGGATCTGTTCCGAGAGATCCCCACCATCGATGCAGGTCTTGCCGCGTCTATCTTCCACTTCCGCGAGGTTGCAATCCCCGACCTCAAAGCGGTGCTTAAACAAGAAAACATTCCTGTCAGACTGTGAGGAAAAGAATATGCTGAACATTGATGAATTGAAATTTGACGAAAAGGGGCTGATCCCTGCTATTGTGGTGGACGCTGTGACCAAAAGAGTGCTCACGCTTGCCTATATGAACCGCGAGAGCTTGCAGATCACCATGGAGAAGGGACTGACCTGCTTTTGGAGCCGTTCCCGCCAGGAGCTTTGGCTCAAAGGCGAAACCAGCGGTAACTATCAGCACGTGGTGTCCATCACCGCGGATTGCGATAAGGACGCGCTTGTTGTGATGGTAGAGCCAAACGGCCCCGCCTGCCACCTTGGCACGACCTCCTGCTTTGAGAACCCCGTATATCAGAGCGAGGAGCGCGCAGAGTTCTCCTTGGAGATCCTGATGAAGATGTTGGAGGGCCGCAAGAAGGAGAAGAAGGAGGGCTCTTATACCACCTATCTTTTCGAGAAGGGCATTGACAAGATCCTCAAAAAGGTCGGCGAGGAATGCACAGAGGTCATTATCGCGGGTAAGGCAGACGACAAGAAGGAAACCGTGTATGAGATCGCGGATCTTGCTTACCACGTGATGGTGCTGATGCTGCAAATGGGTATCTCTCTGGAAGATATCCACCGCGAGCTTGCTTCCCGCCACGTTATCGACCATAAGGTCAAGCAGGAAAAAATGACCGGCGACAAGAAATAAACGAAAAAAAGGGTGCGAGCGGCTGCTCGCACCCTTTTTTGAAAGAAAAAGACTATAAAATGCAAAAAAATGCACCCCAATCTGCGTTTTTTGTGGTATAATCAAATAGTAATCCATTCTCGCCAAAGGAGAAAACAACATGGCAAAGAAAGAGATCAAGCAGGTCAAGATCACCGCTGATTTTGCCGAAATTACGGGCAAGATCAAGCCGATGCACGGCGTAGGGCAGCCCCCTCGCACGGGTATCAGCGATGCGCTGTTTCACTATCTGACGCGCGCGGGTATTCCGTATTCCCGCCTGCACGATGTGGGTGGCTGGCTGGGCGGTGGCCTTTATGTGGATATTCCCAATCTGTTCCGTGATTTCGATGCGGACGAAAACGATCCCAATTCTTACGATTTCGCGTTCACCGATGAAATTATCAAGGGACTTATGAAGGCGGGCTGCGAGCCCTATTTCCGCCTTGGTGTCACGATTGAAAACGCGCATCTGATCAAGGCGTACCGCATTTTTCCGCCCAAGGATTTTGCCAAATGGGCGCGCATTTGTGAGCACGTGATCCGCCACTATAACGAGGGGTGGGCAAACGGCTATCATTTCGGCATCACCTATTGGGAGATCTGGAACGAGCCGGACGATTGCTATAAGGAAAAGACCGCGATGATGTGGCACGGCACCAAGGAGCAGTATTTTGAGCTGTATTCCGTTACCGCCAAGCACTTGAAGGCCTGCTTCGGCGATCGCATCAAGGTCGGCGGCTACGGCCATTGCGGACTTTACGAGTACGCGCAGGATACCAACCTGGAAGGACTTTCGCACGAGGATACCTACGTGTATGATTTCGTGATCAGCTTTCTGCACGGCTTCATGAAGTATCAGCGCGACACGGGCGCGCCCATTGATTTCTTCTCCTGGCACGTGTACGATAATTGTCACGTATCCACCAAGGATGATTTCCTTGTGATCGCGGAGCACGCGAAATATATCCGCGCCATTCTGGATCATTATGGCTATACAGAGGCCGAGCATCATCTCAACGAGTGGAATTTGTGGACGGACGTCAAGCACCGCGACGCCCCGCGCGGCGCGGCCAAGACGCTTGGCTTTATGCTGATGATGCAGGGCAGCTCCACCGACGTGATGTGCATTTACGATGCCAAGATCGGGTACAGCGCCTACGGGCCGCTCTTTAATCCCGATCACGGCTATCCTTACCGCGCTTACTATGGCTTTATGATGTTCAATACGCTTTTCCGCCTTGGCAACGACGTCAAGCTGGCGTGCGACGATAAATACGTGTTTGCACGTGCGGCCGTGAGCGGCAGAAAGGCCGCGCTGGTTGTGGCAAACGTCAACGAGGAGGATATCCGGCTGGATCTTTCCTTGCTTGGCTTTGCGGCAAGTGAGGTAGAGATTTTGCGTATTGATGAGGAGAACCGCTACACCCTGACGGGCGAGCAGATCGTGGACGGCAAGCTGGCGCTTCCCGCAAACGGCTGCGTGGAGATCAGATTGTTTGATCTTGCTTAAAATCAAGTTAAAACGGCTTGGCGCGCTTTGCGCCAAGCCGTTTTTTTGCGCCAAAAAAGCCCTTGAAAATGGGAATGTCGAGAAAAGTCTGGAAAATGATAAAAATATCAAAATTAAAAATTGGAAAATAACGAAACAAAACTGGAAAAATAAAACAAGAAAGAACGGTGTCAAACTGTGCGCGTTTTCGCCTCACGCGCTATTTCCCAAGTCTGCATAAAGAAAAATCCCGCCGTTTCGGCGGGATTTTGTCGTATTTGGTTGGATTTACTCCTCACCAAGCACCAGATAGCGCACGGCGCGGCGGTAGCCCTCAAAGCCAAGCCCCATATAGGTTTTTTTGGCAATGGGTGCCACGAAGGAGTGATGGCGGAACGCCTCGCGCTCCATCACGTTGGAGATATGCACCTCTACGGTGGGGATCTGCACGGCACAAAGCGCGTCTGCGATCGCTACGCTGGTGTGCGTGTAGGCGGCGGGATTGATAACGATGCCGTCAAATTTTCCGTACGCCTCCTGAATTTTATCCACGATGCAGCCCTCGTGATTGGATTGATACAGCTCACATTCCGCACCGACCTCGGCCACGGCGCTCTTGATAAAATCGCAAAGCGCCGCAAAGCTTTGGTTGCCGTAAATACCCGGCTCGCGAATGCCTAACATATTCAGATTAGGGCCGTTGATCACAAGCAGTTTCATAATAGGGACTCCCTTAATTTTTGCATATTTTCTTCCACGCTTCGCGTGATGGGCAGGATCACGTCTGCTGCTTTTTTATAAAGCGGCAGGCGCTCGGCGTACAGTACCTCGGGCGACTTTTTCTGTGAGAGCGGTCTGCCCTCGGTGGAAAGCCCCGCAGGTGGAATATTCAGAAATACCACGCGTCCGTTTTGCGAAAGGAGCGGCAGATTGCGCTCGCGCGTGACCACGCCGCCGCCCGTGGCGATCACAAGGCTGCTCTCGCGGCAAATATCGGCTGTAACCTCGGTTTCCAGGGCGCGGAATGCCTCCTCACCCTCGGTGGCGAAAATTTCGGGAATGGGGCGCCCTGCGCGCTTGACGATCTCCTCGTCAAGGTCTACGAACTTGCGGCCCATCTCGGCGGCAAGCAGCTTGCCGAGCGTGGATTTCCCGCAACCGGGCATGCCGATCAGCACGACGTTCTGCATTTGCTTTGCAATTTTGTTCGTGATGCGGGTGACCTCCTCGTCCGCGATCTTGGCGTCAAGAAAGATCTCCGCTGCGCGTCGTGCCTGCGACACCAGCATCAAAAGCCCGTTGGCGTTCGGGATCTTGCGCGCCTCGGCGTCCTGTAAAAGCTTGGTTTTGGCGGGGTTGTAGATCATATCAAGCACCGCCTCCAAGCGGGGAAGGGGGGCAAGGGAAAGCGGCGTTTCGCCGTTCCTCGGATACATTCCCACAGGCGTTGCGTTGATCAGGATCTCCGCGTCTGCGTGGCGATCGATATTTTCGTAATTATCCTCGCCGCCTCGTGAGATCACGACTACGGCACGTGCTCCCATATCCTCGGCAACCGTTACCGCTGTGCGGGAAGCACCGCCGGAGCCTAGCACCAGCACCTTTTTGTCTGTAAGACAAACACCAAGCGAGCGCACCAGATCGGAAAAGCCTGCGTAATCGGTATTATGGCCGATCCAGCCGCCGTTCGCCCCGCGCACAACGGTGTTGACCGCGCCGATGCGCTTGGCTTCCGCGGAAATGCTTGCCAGATAGGGCATTACGGTCTTTTTGTAGGGAATGGTGACGTTGAGCGCGTCGTATTTTCCGCTTTTCAAAAGCGGCTCGATCTCGTTTTCGGCAAGCTCCACAAGATCGTAGGGGTAATCGGCAAGCTCGGCATGGATCTGCGGGGAAAAGCTGTGCGAGAGTTTTGCACCAAGCAAACCTGCGCGGATCTTCGTATCGGTTATCATGCTTCCGGCCACCTTTTTGCTTTTTTGCTTGTTTTTACCTTTTCCAGATCCTCACGGTCGATCCATTCCTCGCAAAAGCCGCAGCGGCAGCAGATATAGCGATTGACCTTGACCGCGCGCAAAGCGGAAATATAAATGTTATTGCCCGCGCCGTAGCCGCCGACCGTACCGTCAAAGCGGACGATGTCGGTGCTTTGGCACTTGGGGCAGATCTTCGTGTTTTTCATTACAGTACCTCGCGGTAAGTGCCAAGATAGCGGAATTTTTCGCTGCTGCTTTCCAGCTCGCCAAGCAAGCGCAACAGCGCCGGGGACTCGATGGGGGATTCCAGATCGAAGTAGAAAAGGAACTCGAAATCGTGTCCGGGAATGGGGCGGGACTCCAATTTGGTCAGGTTGATGTTCATCGCGTCGATCTGAGAAAGCAGACGGGAAAGACTACCCGGCTTGTGGGGGACGGTCAGAATGATAGAGGTCTTGTCCGCGCCCGGATAGATCTCCGGCGTTTTGGAGATGCAGATAAAGCGCGTGTAGTTGTTCGCGTTGTCCTGAATATCCTCTGCGATGACGTCCAGCCCGTAAAGCTCGGCACATTCGCGGTTTGCGATCGCAGCAAAGCCGTGGGCGGCGTCCTTGACAAATTCTGCGGCCTTGGCCGTATTGGCATAGGAGGTCTGCTTCACACCGTCCATTTTAGCGAGGTATCCCGCGCATTGGGACAGCGCCTGGGGGTGGGAAACCACCTCTTGGATCTCCTCTGTTTTCGTGCCCTTTTTAGCCAGCAGACAGTGGTCTACCTTCAAGCGCAGAGAGCGCACGATATAGAAGCGATGCTCGGACATCAGATCATAGATCTGCGTCACAGAGCCCGCAGTGCTGTTTTCAATGGGAAGCACGCCATAACGGCACTCGCCGCCTTCAATGGCGTCAAACACGTCTTTGAAGGTCTTGTAAAAGCCGACGTCGGGGCATTCAAAAAGCTTTTCTGCGGCCTTTAAGGAGTACGCGCCCTCCACGCCCTGGCAGGCAACCTTAGCGCGTGCAGGGAACAGGGGATCGGTCTGCGCCTTGGCATTTTTGATCTTGTTTGTCAGTTTAGAGGCCGTGTTCAGCTTTTCGTGCTGATAGGCCTTGGAAACCGAGAGAATGGTGGAATACAGCGTGCGTGCGTAGTCTTCCAGCTCGGGGCCCGCAAGCTCAGAGATCTTGGAAAGGAGCGCTCGCTCGCGTGCCGCATCGGTTACAGGCATGCCCACAGCGTGCTTGTATTCCGCCACGTCGGCGGCTACCTGCATACGCTCGCTGAACAGCTTTACAAGCGCTTGGTCGATGCGGTCTATTTTCTCGCGGGATTCTTCCAGCGAGGGAATGATTTTCTCACTCATTTTTCACACTTCCTTTGTGTCGGGATCAAGCAAAAGATCAAGCACGGCAAGGGCGGCCACCGCCTCGATAACGGGGACGGCGCGCAGCACCACGCACGGGTCGTGTCTGCCCCTCACCGAAAGCTTGGTGTTTTCCATTTTGGAAAGGGATACCGTGTCCTGCTCACGCGCGATCGAGGGCGTGGGCTTGAAGGCCACGCGGAATACCAGCGGCATGCCGTTGGTCATGCCGCCAAGGACACCGCCGCAGTTGTTCGTCGCGGTAAAGATGCGCTTGCCGTCGGTGTAAAAGGCGTCGTTGTTCTCGCTGCCGCGCATTTCGGCGGCGGCAAAGCCCGCACCGAATTCCACGCCCTTCACAGCGGGAACCGAGAAGGCAAGAGCGGCCACGCGCCCCTCCACGCCTGCGAACATATGCTCGCCAAGGCCTGCGGGCAGTCCCACCACGGCGCATTCGACCACGCCGCCGACCGAGTTTTGCTCGGCACGGGCGCTTACGATGCGCTCGCGCATGGCTTCTTCCTTGCTTTTGTCAAGCAAAGGGAACTCCATTACAGCAAGGTGTGCCAATTCCTCGGTGCCGATGTCTGTGGCGAAGCGCGCGTCCTTGACGTCGGCGATCGACGCCACGTGTGCGCCCACGGTGATGCCGCGCGCGGCAAGATACTGAATGGCAAGACCGCCCGCGATGCAAAGCGGTGCTGTCAGGCGCCCCGAGAAATGGCCGCCGCCGCGCAGATCCACGCCGTTGCCGTACTTTTGCAGGGCAGCAAAATCCGCGTGACCGGGGCGGGGGGTGTCGTAGATAAAGGAATAATCCGAGGATCGGGTATTCGTATTATAGATGGCGGCGTGCAGCTCTGTTCCGTCCGTCACGCCTTCGGTAAGACCGGACAGAAACACGGGCGCGTCTGCCTCCTTGCGAGGGGTAGACAGGTCGTTTTGTCCCGGTGCGCGGCGCGCAAGAAATTTTTGCAGCACGTCAAGATCGGGCGCAAAACCCTTGGGGAAGCCCGTCATTCTTACGCCGATCTGCTCGTCGTGCGAGCCGCCGTAAATGCTGATTTTTATGTTGTTTCCGTAGGAGGCTGCCATATTAACTCCTTTCAGCGTCGGATCGCGGTCTTGAAGAAGGCGGGGAAGGACTTGTCCGCCGCCTGCGCGTCGGTGATGATGACCTCACCCTCGCATACGCTTGCGGCGACGGCCGCGCTCATCACGATGCGATGATCCTTGGCGCCGTCCACAAGGCCGCCCGTAAGGGGCGTGCCGCCGTGGATCAGCAGACCGTCCTCGCGCTCCTCCACCTCGCCGCCGATGGCGCGCAGCATAGCTGCGGTGGTGGCGATGCGGTCGCTTTCCTTCAAGCGCAGGCGCGCTGCGTTCTTGATTACGGTATCACCCTTGGCCACGGCGGCAACCACCGCCAGAACGGGAACGAGGTCGGGAATATTCTTGGCGTCAATTTCAATGCCGTGCAAGGGAGCGGGGGAAACCGTCACGTCACCGGTTTTCTCGTCTACGTCGATCTGTGCGCCGAAGCGATCCAGCATGGAAAGAATGGCCATATCACCCTGTGCGCTGGGGACGGTAAGTCCCGTTACAGTCACGGGCTCCTTGCCGATCGCACCTGCCGCCAGCAGGAACGCCGCGCCGGAGTAATCGCCCTCGGTATTGATGCTTGCAGGCGTGTGCAAGGGCTGTGCCAGATAACCGGGAACGCCCAGCAATCTGCCGTTTGCCACCGAGATGGGAGATGCCTTGAAAGCACTCAGCGCATTCAAGGTCATGTTGATATAAGGGGCGGATTCGATCTCGCCTTTGAGCAGAAGAGTAGAGGGGTAGGGGAGCAGCGAGAGAGCGAACAGAAGGCCCGTCACAAATTGCGAGGAAACGTTTGCCTCAATGGCATATTCGCCGGATTGCAGCTTGCCCGATACGGTGATCGCGCCGACCTCGCCCTCCTCGATCTCGGCACCGTGCGCGCTAAGCACGCTGAGCAGCGGCTCCAAGGGGCGCTGGGGCAGTCTGCCGCGGCGCAGGAACGTGGTCTTGATGCCAAGTGCGGCGGCTACGGGCAGAAGAAAGCGAAGCGTAGAGCCGCTCTCGCCGCAATCGCAGATCGCGCGCTCGGGCAGATCCTTGGAGGGGGTGATGCGCACGCCGTCCTCGCGCTCCTCCACGCCCACGCCGAGCGCGCGCAAGCATCTTGCGGTGGCGACGATATCGTCACAGGTCTGTGCGAAGTAAATATTCGTGGGCGCCGTTGCAAAGGCAGCGGCGATCATTTGTCTGTGCGCGGCGGACTTGGAGGTCGGTGCCGCGATCTTTCGTGCAAAGCACGGCTGATGCAAGGTGATATCCATAGTTATACCTCCAATCCCTTGGCGAAAAATGCTTCAAGATCTGTTGCTTCCATCGGGTAAAGCACGCTTTCTCCGATCGTGCGGGGAAGCACCAGCGTGATTTTTTTGCCGGCGCGCTTTTTGTCACCCATGGCAACGGCGGCAAGCTCCGCGGCGCCAAAGGGGCAAACCGTCGGCAAATGATATGCTTTCAGCATAGCAAGCATATGGGGCAGCACGGCAGGATCGCAGATGCCGCTGTTCACGGCGGCGCGCGTCATCAGCAGCATGCCGATGGCGACGGCAGAGCCGTGCGAAATTTCGAAATTAGAGCAATGCTCCACGGCGTGTCCCGCCGTATGTCCAAGGTTGAGCAGCTGCCGCACACCGGTGTCGTGCTCGTCGCGCTCCACTACATCACGCTTGTCCTCCACGCAGCGCGCGATGACCTCCTCGGGTTCTGCGGGAAAGCCGTTTTTCAGCATTTCCAGCAGGGTAGGGTCGTTGATGTAGCCGTATTTGATGACCTCGGCACAGCCGTCCGCGAGGATCTCGGGCGGGAGCGTCGAGAGGGTGTCGGTGTCGCAGAACACGCCCACGGGCTGATTGAACGCACCCACCAGATTTTTGCCTGCGGGCAGATCCACGGCGGTCTTTCCTCCTACGGAGGAGTCCACCATTGCAAGCAGCGTGGTGGGGAATTGCACGAAGGGGATACCGCGTAAGTAGGTGGCGGCGGCAAAGCCGACGATGTCACCCACCACGCCGCCGCCAAGAGCGGCCAGACAGTCGGTGCGTGTCAGCCCCTCGGCCGCCAGTGCGTTCCAAAGGGAAAAGAGTGTGTCGGGGGTTTTGGATTGCTCACCGTGCGGGATCACGAATTCCTTTACGGTGTAGCCCGCATCCTTTAAGGAGGCGGTCAGCTGTTCGCCCCAGAGTGCGAACACCGTGTCGTCGCTGACGACCGTGACGGTGCGCGGCGGGGGAAGCAGTTTTTCCATACACGCGCCCGCGCGTGAAAGAAGGCCTTTTTCGATTTGCACCTCGTACTTGCGGGAGGCGCATATGCTTACCGTTTTCATCTGTCGTCCTCGCTTCCGCGGTCTACGCGCTCCTTGGCAAGACGTCCCTCTCGCAAAAGCTCTTTGAGCTTTTCGGCGTTGCCCTCCGCCATGGCATCTCGGTAGGCGGTCAGTGCGTTGATGATGCCGTTGATCTCCTCGGTCAGGTAGTCGCTGTTTTCCATAAACAGCTCGGTCCACATCTGCTCGTTCAGCCATGCCACGCGCGTCAGATCCTTGTAGGAGCCGGCAGAAAATCCCTTGTGCACCTGCGCATTGGGGCTTTTCACGTAGGCGTTGGATACCACGTGCGCCAGCTGCGAGGTAAAGGCGATGATGCGGTCGTGCTTTTCGGCGGTGGAAACGGTGATCTGTCCAAAGCCAACGGGCGCCAGCAGCTCTCGCACGCGCGTAAGAGTGCTTTCGTCGCAGCCCTCGGGCGGTACGATGACCATCGGCGCGCCGCGGAACAGCTCGTTTTTACTGTTCTCAAAGCCGGAGTACTGCGTGCCCGCCATGGGGTGTCCGCCGATGAAGGTGAAGCCGTACTCGCGCGCCATGGCAAAGCAGGTGCCGCAGATGCCGCGCTTGGTGCCGCACAGGTCGATCACCACGGTGTCCTTATTCAGGCGAGGGGCGGAAACGCGCAGCCAGGCCGTGGCCGCAGCGGGATATACCGCAAGGAAAATCACGTCGCATTCGCCTGCGTTCTCAGCGGTCAGCTTGCCACACACTGCGTTTTGAGCCAGTGCCGCCTCAACGGAGGTCGCGCGAATGTCATGTGCGAGCACTGCGTGCCCGGCCGCGCTGTACGCGCGCGCCATAGAGCCGCCGATCAGACCAAGTCCGACAATGCCTATTTTCAGTTGCTTACTCATAATTTTTCACTCCTTTGGGGAAGGAAAGATGGCAGCCCGCGCATGCAAGGGAAGAGCAAAGGCGCGCCATTTCGCTGACGCTTTCCTTTCTGCCATTTTCCAGCCATTCGATAAAAATATTGTAAAACGCGCCTGCCAAATAGACGTGACGGTATCGGTCGATCGGTGCGTCGCTTTCGGGGGGGAAGGTCAGAGCCATGTTTTTCGTGATCTGGGTGTGGATCAGCTCGCCAAGACCGCCACGATAGGCGGTCAGCGCCAGGTCGTTATAGGCACCCAGCTGTGCGAACAGCTCGTAAAAATAATCGTACACGCTTGCGCGCGGGAACATAGAGGCCAGCTTTTCGTGAATGTCGGCACCCACTTCGTTTGCAAAGGTGTTTATAATATCCTCCTTGGAGGAATAATTTCTGTAATAGGCCATACGGGATACACCCGCCTTTTTGGTCAGATCCGTGATGGTGATGCTGTTGTAATCCCGCGTTTTCATCAGCTCGATCAGGGCGGTTATGATGCATTCCTTAGCCAATCTGTTGGATTCGTTCTTTGCACGCATATACAAAATACCTCTTTTTGTAACTTTTTTTAAGGAAGAGATTGACTTTTTGGGCGTTTGGTGGTAAAATTACAATGTTACGGGTGTAACCCGAACGAATTTAAGTTTAACACATTATCGTTACACTGTCAAGCGCTTTTGCATGAAAAGCGCGAAAAAACACAGAAAGGTGAATTTTTATGAACCCTTACGTTATCGTAACCGATTCTTCCTGCGATCTGCCGGACGCTCTCGTTGCACAGTACGGCCTTGAAGTCGTTCAGCTTGCGGTGACGCTTGACGGCGGTGAGCCCACCTTCAACAACGAGCTTGATATCAAGGATTTTTACGCACAGCTGCGCGATAAAAAGCGTGCGACCACCTCTGCTGCCAACCCCGATGCCTTTTTAAGCGTTTTTGAAAAGCATCTTTCGGCCGGAACCGACGTGCTTTACCTCGGCTTTTCCTCCGGTCTTTCCGGCACCTGTAATGCCGCCTTCATCGCAGCAAGAGAGCTTGCCGCAAAGTATCCCGAGCGCAAGTGCGTGGTGGTAGATACTCTTTGCGCTTCGCTTGGCCAGGGCCTGCTTGTCGTGCTTGCCGCCAAGAAGAAGGAAGCGGGCGCCACGCTGGATGAGTTGCGCGCGTACGCAGAGGAGTTGAAGCCCAATCTTGTGCATCTGTTCACGGTAGATGATCTGTTCTTCCTCAAACGCGGCGGACGCGTCAGCGCTCTTACCGCTGTGGCGGGAACGGCTCTCGGCATCAAGCCCGTTTTGCACGTGGACAATGTCGGACACCTGACCAAGATCGGCGTGAAGCGCGGCCGCACGGCATCGCTCAACGATCTTTGCGATCGCATGAAGGAGCTGGCTATCGATCCCGCAAACCAGCTGGTGTATATCAGCCACGGCGACTGCGAGGAGGATGCCAAGTATCTTGCAGATAAAATTACAACCGAACTGGGCGTAAAAGAGCCCATTCTGATTTCTCACGTCGGCCCTGTGATCGGCGCCCATGCCGGCCCCGGTACCGTGGCACTGTTCTTCATCGGAAAGGAGAGATAAGATGAAAATCGACGGAAAAATTTTCAGCCAGATGTGTGTGTCCGGCGCTAACGCACTGGACAACAATCAGGCAACCATTAACGCACTCAACGTATTCCCCGTGCCGGACGGTGATACCGGCATCAATATGAGCTTGACGATGAGCTCCGTCCAGGATCTGGACAGCTTTGACGGCACGATCTCTGATTGTGCTATGCGCATTTCCAATAATATCCTGCGCTCCGCACGCGGTAACTCCGGTGCGATCCTGTCGCTGTTCTTCCGCGGCTTTGCCAAGTCCCTGAAAGGATTGGAGAGTGCAGATGCCGAGGATTTTGCAAAGGCATTTGAGTATGGCACGCGTGAGGCGTACAGCGCCGTCATGAACCCCACCGAGGGCACGATCCTTACGGTCATGCGCTCCTGCGCCGAGGAAGCGCTGAAAGTAGTGCGTGAGAAGCGCTTTGAGGGTGACACCATCGGCCTTTTCGCTTATCTGCTCGGTGTAGCAAATAAGTCCCTTGCACAAACCCCTGAGATGCTTCCTCTGCTCAAAGAGGCAGGCGTGGTAGACGCAGGCGGCAGCGGCTTCGTTACGCTGATCTCCGGCATGCTGGCAGCGCTGAACAACAACCCCGTTCTGCGCGAGAGAATGGACGACGAGGACGAAAAGACCGCGGCTGATTTTGCCGATTTTGATACTGCTAACATCAAGTTTGCTTACTGCACCGAGTGTATCGTCGATAAGGACGAGGCACACGTGGGTGAGGGAACCGGTGCGGACTTCCGCCCCTGGCTTGCCGATATGGGTGATAGTCTTGTGTTCGTAGACGATGAAACCTTTATCAAATTCCACGTGCATACCAACCACCCCGGCGAGGTTATCGAGATGGCGCTTTCCTACGGCCCGCTTTCGATGGTCAAGGTGGAGAATATGCGCAACCAACATACCGCATTGATGCAGAATGAAGCTCCCGTTAAGGAAGAGAAGAAGCCCGCTGCCCCCAAGAAGCCCTATGGCTTCGTGGCTGTTGCCGTGGGTGAGGGCGTTTGCAATCTGTTCCGCGATCTGGGCGTAGATTATATCGTGCCCGGCGGTCAGACGATGAACCCCAGCACCGATGATGTGCTGAAAGCGATCGATAACGTAAACGCTGAAACCGTTTATATCCTTCCCAACAACAAGAACATCTTTATGGTGTCCGACCGTGCCGCTGAGCTGACCACCGACAAAAACGTCATCGTGATCCCCTCGGCACACTTCACGCAGGGCTTCTCTGCGATGATGGCCTTTGACGAAAGCATGGCTCCCGGCGACAATGCCGAGACGATGAAGGAAATGATGGGCATGGTGACCACGCTCTCTCTCACGCACGCTGTGCGCGACGCCGAGATCGACGGTCTGCACATCAAGGACGGTCAGGTGCTTGGCCTTGTCAACGGCAAGGTGAAGGTGACCACCGCCACCGATTTTGAGGCAGTTGTCGCTCTGCTCGATCTGATCGACGAGCCCTCCTTCCTCTCTCTTTACACGGGGGCAGATGCCAACGCAGAGGAAACCGCACGCATCGAGGCGTTGCTTGCCGAGCGTTATCCCGCAGCCGAGCTGGTGGTGGCCGAGGGCGGCCAACCCCTGTACGATTACGTGATCTCCGCAGAATAATTTGCGAGAATTTTGTAAATAGTCAAAATTCTGCATAAAAATTCACAAAAATCGTTTGAATTGTTGACATCATCGTTTTTGGTGCGTATAAGGTGTAATTTGATCAAGAAAAGAGCGTGAATGTCAAAAATGGATACCATGAAGAATATGAAGTTTATCTGCAAGCTGCCCATTCCCCAGGAAACCAAGGCAAAATACCCCGTTTCTGAGGAAGCCATCGCAAAAAAAGCAGAGCGCGATGCCGAGATCCAAAGGATCTTTAAGGGTGAAAGCGATAAAATGGTGCTGGTGATCGGCCCCTGCTCGGCAGATGCCGAGGAGCCCGTGATGGAGTACATCCACCGTCTTGCCCTTGTGCAAGAGCAGGTGAAGGATAAGCTTCTGCTCATTCCCCGCATTTATACAAACAAGCCCCGCACCACGGGTGACGGCTACAAGGGCATGCTGCACCAGCCGGACCCCGAGGGGCTGCCTGATATTTATCACGGCATTCTGGCGATCCGCCATCTGCATACCAGAGCCCTGACGGAAACCGGGCTTTCCACCGCAGACGAGATGCTGTATCCCGCAAACCACCGCTATCTTTCGGATCTGCTTTCCTACGTCGCCGTAGGCGCAAGATCCACAGAGGATCAGGAGCATCGTCTTGTATCCAGCGGCCTGAATATTCCTGTGGGACTGAAAAACCCCACCAGCGGCGATCTTTCCGTGATGATGAACTCGATCACCGCAGCGCAGCACGGACATTCCTTTATTTATCGCGGCTGGGCCGTGGAAACAAGCGGAAACGAGATGGCGCACGCTATCCTGCGCGGCTCTGTGAACAAGCACGGACAGAGCTTGCCGAACTATCACTATGAGGATCTGGCAAACCTGCGCGAGCTTTACGCCAAGAGCGGCTTGAAGAACCCCGCCCTTATCGTAGATGCCAATCACGCCAACTCCGGCAAGAAATTTGCCGAGCAGCCCCGCATCTGCAAGGAGGTGCTGCATTCCTGCCGCCACAATCCCGACATCAGAAAAATGGTGAAGGGCTTTATGATCGAGAGCTATCTTGTGGACGGCTGCCAGAAGATCGGCGAGGGCGTGTTCGGTCAGTCGATCACTGATCCCTGCATCGGTTGGGAGAAGACTGTGCAGCTTGTCATGGATATCGCAGATCTGGTTTAATGTGTCTTTTGCCGTTTTTCCCGTTTTTGTCGTTTTGACTTGATTTTGATGGGCTTTGGTGCTATGATAAGAGTACCAAAACCAAACACAAAGGAGAATTAAAATGGGAAAAGCGGATATGGAAATCCTGGAAGCAAGAATTGCCGAGGGCGAAGCAAAAGAAAGAAAAAGAAGAGCAAAAGAAAGGAAAGAAGAAATGAAAAAGAAGAGAAACAGCTTTTTCGCAGACTTCAAGAAATTTATCACGCGCGGCAATGTGCTTGATATGGCCGTCGGCGTTATCGTTGGTGGCGCGTTTACTGCGATCATCAACGCACTGAGCAACAACATTCTCAAACCCGTCATCAACTGGATTCTGGCCCTGATCATGGGTAAGGACTCCCTGAGCGAGGTATTCACCTTCCTCTCCAAGGTCACCAAGGTCGACGAGGCCGGTGCAACCGTTGTGGATCTTGAAAACTCGATCTACATCGACTGGGGCGCATTCATCAACGCCATCATCAACTTCCTGCTGATCGCGCTCACGCTGTTCACCATCGTGCGTATCATCAATAAGGTTCGCGCTAAGATGGACGAGAAGGAGCTTGCCGCAGCTGCCGAGAAGAAGGCCGCTGAGGAGGCCGCTAAGAAGGAGGCCGATGCCGCCGCAGCTGCCGCTGCCGCTGAGAAGGCCGCTGCTGAGAAGGCCGCATTGGAGCAGATGTACGCAAACATCGCTCGCCAGACCGAGCTTCTGGAAAAGCTTGCCAATAAGTAAGAAAAAGGAAAAGGACGCGCCGCGGCGCGTCCTTTTTTCTTATTTCTTTTTACCGCTACTCTGGCGGAACGCCATAGCGGTATAGCCCTCATCGGCTTCAAACTCCGCCTCATACTTGCGCTTCATCTCGGCATAGACCTCGGCGGGAATGTCGGGGGTGCCCTTCGAGAAGGTGGGCCAGAGCATATCGCCCGCCACCTTGGGGTCGGTGCAGGCGGTGTCGTGACGCCATTTTTCGCGCTCTTCCTTGTTGCGCAGGTTGGGGATCTCCACGGGAATACCGCCCGCCAGGATCGAGCGGTAGGCAAACATGCCCACAAGCCCCATATCCATCGCCTCGTACACGTCAATGGTGTCCGCCTCCTCGTTGCCGAGAATGCGGTCTACGAAGTGGTACATGGAATAAAAATCGCTGCCGCCGTGGCCGAACTGCTTTTCCAGCTCCTCGCCGGCAAATCCGTGCGGCGTGTAGCTTTCGCGGCGAGAGGGGTGGGGATATTCACCGGGATACTCGTCGGCGTTCACAAAGATGGTCTTCATCTCGCCGTTCTTGGTGATCTCACGCGCGCTTTCCATCGTGCCCTTGCTGCCGTAAAGGGAATACCATACGGAGTTTTTGTAAACACCGCCGTGCATGCTTTTAACGATGCCACCGTTTTCCAATTCCACCATTTCAATGGCGATACCGCCGTATTTTGCGCCAACACGCAAATTGCGCTCGTTTTTGCTGCCCTCAAAGCCCGTGACCTTTACGGGGCGAATTCCCGTGATGTGTATGATGGGACCCATCGAGTGGGTGCAGTAGAAGGTGGCGTACATGTTGTTGCGCCAGTGATCGGGATCACCGTAGGTGATGCTGTGCCAGATCTCCTCGCAGTTGTGGTTGTATTCACCCTCACCGTATTCAAATTCACCGATCTTTCCCTCACGGTAAAGGCGGCGCATCTCGGCAGGCGCGGGCATATAGCAATAGTTCTCGCCGTAAGCGTACACAAGCCCGCTTTCCTCCACGGCCTCGATCAGCTCCACGGCCTCCTTCATCGTCTGGCAGGGAAGCACCTCGCTGAATACGTGCTTGCCCGCTTTCAGCGCGCGAATGGCAAAGGGCGCGTGCTCGTTGGCGTAGTTGGCCAGCACCACCGCGTCCATATCGTGCTTAATGAACTCGTCAAAGGTTTCGTAATAGGCAATATGATCGCCCAGCAGCTCGCGCTGCTTGTTCAGTGAGGGGATGTGCTTGTCGCAGATGGCAACGATCTCGGCATTGTTGGCCGCATTGCAATAGCTGATCATGCTGGTGCCGCGGTAGGCACCCATCACGCCGATCCTGATTTTTTTCATAGGAAGTTCCTCCTGATTTGTTCTTTCTTTAAGTATAACGCAAAAGAGGAAAAAAAGGAATAGAAAAAGAAAATAAAATTATCAAAAAGGATTGTTTTTTGCAAATAATTGCACAAAAAAGTCGCGCAAGGCGCTGGCGTGCTTGCAAATTATATAAAATTATAAAATTAATAATAAAAAATAGCAAAATACTCTTGCGAAAGCGCGCGAATTGTGATAAAATATATGTGTTTGTAAAATCCCATATTTACGAAAGGTGGATTATATCATGACCTACAACAAGAAAACAATTGAAGACATTGCCGTTGCCGGCAAGAAAGTCATCGCCCGTTGCGACTTCAACGTCCCCATGAAGGACGGCAAGATCGCCGATGACAAGCGTATCGTTGGCGCACTGCCCACGATCAAGTACCTGCTCGCCGAGGGCGCCGCTGTGATCCTTTGCTCTCACTTCGGCCGTCCCCACAACATCTTCAACGCCAAGCTTGAACTTGACAAGAAGGAAAAGAAGAAGGTCGAGGCCCTTCCTGAGGAGGAGCGCGCAGCTGCTACCGAGAAGTTCCTCGCAGCCGCTAAGAACGACAACGTAAAGTTCTCCCTCGCTCCCGTGGCTGCTCGCCTTTCCGAGCTGCTTGGTATCGAGGTTCAGATGGCTAAGGACGTTATCGGCGAGGACGCTAAGGCAAAGGCCGCAGCATTGAAGCCCGGTCAGGTCCTGCTGCTTGAAAACGTTCGCTTCCACAAGGAAGAGACCAAGAACGATCCCGCCTTCGCCAAGGAAATGGCTTCCATGGCTGAGATCTACGTCAACGACGCATTCGGCACCGCACATCGTGCACACGCCTCCACCGCAGGCCTTGCTGATTACCTGCCCGCAGTTTGCGGCTATCTGATCCAGAAGGAGATCTCCGTGATGGGCGGCGCTCTGTCCGATCCCCAGCGTCCCTTCGTTGCCATTCTCGGCGGCGCAAAGGTTTCCGACAAGATCGGCGTTATCAACAACCTTATCGAGAAGGTTGATACCCTCATTATCGGTGGCGGTATGGCTTACACCTTCTTTAAGGCATTCGGCAACGATATCGGCACCTCCCTTTGCGAGCATGACAAGCTTGACCTTGCTAAGGAGCTGGTTGAAAAGGCACGCGCTAAGGGCGTAAACTTCCTGCTTCCCGTCGACAACATGATCGGCCGCGAGTACAAGGAGGACACCCCCTGCATGGCCATCTACTCCGATTCCATTCCGGACGGCTGGATGGGCCTTGATATCGGTCCCAAGACCTGCGAGCTCTTCTCCAAGACGTTGATCGGTGCCGGCACTGTAATCTGGAACGGCCCGATGGGTGTTTCCGAGTGGAAGAACTTCGCAAACGGCACCGAGACCGTGGCTAAGGCCGTGGCTGAGTCCGGCGCGATCTCCATCATCGGCGGCGGCGACTCCGCAGCAGCTGTTGAGAAGCTCGGCTTCGCTGATAAGATGACCCACGTTTCCACCGGTGGCGGCGCATCTCTTGAATTCCTCGAGGGCAAGACCCTTCCCGGCATTGCTTGCCTGCTTGACAAGTAATCATCAACATTTAAGGAGAATTTGAACTATGAATACCGCAAAGAGAAGAACTGTTATCGCAGGTAACTGGAAGATGAACTTCACCCCTGCTGAGGCAACTGCTTTCATCAACGAGATCAAGCCCATGGTTGCAGGCAAGGATAACTGCGACATCATTTTCTGCGCTCCCTTCGTAACCATCGCCGCTGCGATGGAGGCCGCTAAGGGCTCCAACATCGTGATCGGTGCAGAGAACGTACACTACGAGGCAAAGGGCGCTTACACCGGTGAGATCTCCGCTGATATGCTCAAAGCGATCGGCGTTGACACCGTGCTTGTTGGCCACTCCGAGCGCCGTCAGTACTTCGGCGAGACCGACGAGACCGTTAACCTGCGCACCAAGGCCGCGCTTGCTGCCGGCATGCGCGTCATTCTTTGCATGGGTGAGGTTAAGGAGCAGCGCGTGGCAGGCATCACCAACGAGATCTGCGCTATGCAGATCAAGCTGGATCTTGCCGGCATCTCTGCTGAGGATATGAAGAACGTGATCATCGCTTACGAGCCCGTTTGGGCAATCGGCACCGGCCTTACCGCTACTCCCGAGCAGGCCGAGGACGCTTGCGCTGTGATCCGCGCAACCCTTGCCGAGCTGTACGGCGAGGAGGTTGCTGAGGCAACCACCATTCAGTACGGCGGTTCTATGAACGACGCCAACGCAGCTGATCTTCTGGCTAAGCCCAACATCGACGGCGGCCTGATCGGCGGCGCATCTCTCGTGGCAAAGAAGTTTACCGCGATCGTAGATGCCGCACAGTAATTGTGCATTATACAAAGGGAGAGCCACGCGCTCTCCCTTTGAACTTGTAAAGAGAGGAATTTGTTATGGCTAATTATCGCAGAGGACGCATCAACGACGAGATGCAAAAGGTGCTGGCAGAGATCCTGCGCGAGGTCAAGGACCCCCGCGTGAAGGACGCCTTCATCAGCATCACGGGCGCAGACGTTACGCCCGACCTCAAATTCGCCAAGGTGTACTATTCCGCGATGCGCGGCGATAAAAAGGAGGTCTATCTGGGTCTGAAATCCTCGGCGGGCTTTATCCGCCGTCAGGTGGCACAGCGCATGAACCTGCGCGCCACGCCCGAGTTCACCTTTGTGGAGGATCAGTCCATCGCTTACGGTGCGCATATCTCCTCGCTGCTGAACAGCATCACCATTACCCCCGCCGACGAGGAAGAGGGAACGGACGATGCAGAGCACTGAGTACCGCGACCTCAGCGGCGCCGACATCATCGCGGCGCTTTCCGTGCCGCAGCCCACGCTTGTGCTGTGTCACGTACGTCCCGATGCGGACGCGCTGGGCTCCGCCATGGCGCTTTCGCTCTGGCTTGAAAAAAAGGGAAGTCCCTCCCGCGTGGTTTGCGCGAGCGAGATCCCCGAAAGACTGCGTTTTCTTACCGAGGGTGTGCAGGAAAGCGTGCTGCTTTCCGCCGTCCCTGCGGGATTTGAAAATGCCCGTGTGATCACGGTGGACACCGCCTCTCCCGCACAGCTGGGGGATCTTTGGGAGGTGTTCAAGGATCGCATCTCCTTGATGATCGACCACCACGGACGCGGCACGCGCTATGCAGACGGCCTTGTCGTCACCTGTGCCGCAACGGGCGAGATCATTTATGATCTGATTGCCGATTCCGGTATGGATATGTCGGGGAAATGCAGCGAGCTGCTTTATGCCGCGATCAGCAGTGATACGGGCGGCTTCCGCTATTCCAACACCACCCCCGGTACGCACCTGCGTGCCGCCGTGCTTTTGGAAAGCGGCATTGATGCCGCGCGCATCAATCACCTGCTGTTGGAGGTCAAATCCCCCAAGCTCCTTGCCGCAGAGGCAGAGGGCTTTCGGCATTTAAGCTTTTATGAGGGCGGTAAGATCGCTATTCTTACCTTCCCGTACGAGTGCAAGCGCGATCTTGCGCTGGAAGAGGAGCATCTGGAAACTCTTGTTGACGTGGCACGCCGCGTGGCGGGCGTTGAGATCGCCGCTGCGATCCGCCAGCCGAGCGCCGAGCCCGTGTTCCGCCTTTCGATGCGCGCCAGTGTGGACTTTGATGTATCCGCCGTGTGTGCCGTTTTCGGCGGTGGCGGACATACCCGTGCCGCAGGTGCAACGCTTACCGGCTTTGCCGATATCGCCAAGGCCGCTGAGGGCGTTCTTGCCGCGATCCGCGCGCAGGACTGATATCATCACAAGCGCGAAATTTGTCTGTACTTGCGTTTTTAAGGAGAAATAAATCAATGGATCTGAAAACAGTTTACCGCATCGCAGCCACAGCAGTGGCGTGTGTCATCGGTGCGGGCTTTGTGTCGGGCCAGGAGGTCTGGCAGTTCTTTGGGGAAAACGGCTGGTTCGGTCTTGTGCCGATCGCCCTTGCCGTTACGCTTTTTGGCGTGGGTGCCGCCGTGGTGTTGTGGTTTGCCCATGAAACCGAGGCAGAGAGCATGGAGATACTGGTATCTCCCACCAACCACCCCGTTGCCAAATGGGGCGTTGTCGCCTTTGAAAATATCCTGCACTATGCGTTCTATATCCTGATGGCAGCCGCTACCGGCGCTTTGGGTGAGAGCTACGGCCTGCCCACCTGGGTCGGTGTGCTCTTCTTCTGCGTGGTGTCCACCACCGTGTCGATGCTGGGCATCAAGGGCCTTGCCAAGGTGTTCGGCTGGATGATCCCGATCTTAACGGTCGCCGTGATCGCCGTGGCAATCTACTCGATGACGCTGCCCGCCGATGCGGTGCCGCTTCCCGAGGGTGCGGAGGCCTCTACCTCCTCGATGCTGCCTCACTGGCTGATCGCCGCTCTTGTGTATTTCTGCTTTAACTTCGTTGGCTCGGTGCCGATCCTGGTTGCCGCTGCCAAGGGGGAAAAGACCAAGGGTATGCCCGTTGGCGCACTGTGCGCGATCCTGCCCCTTGCAGGTCTTGCCATTTGCTTGTTCTCGGCCGTGATGGTGCATCCCAACTCCGCGGCAGACAATCTGCCTATGATGGCTCTGGCACGCGCTTGCGGCCCCGTATTTGAGTATATTTGCGCTATTTTGATGCTGGGTGGCATCTTCTCGACCGGCTTTTCCTCTCAGGGCTCGATCAACGACTATATGATGGAGCTTGGCCTGAAAAACAAGAAGCTGTTGCTGCTGGCTACGGTCGTTCTTTCCGGCATCGCCTTTACCGTGGCGCTGCTTGGCTTCAAGGACCTGATCGGTACCGTGTATCCCGTTCTCGGCTATATCGGTATTATCCCGCTTAGCATCATCTTCGTGCGCGCGGGTGCGCTGTTCGTAAGAAAGCAAAAGGAAAAGAAGGCAAATACCGTTTGCTCCTGCAAAGCCGCAGAGAATTGATAAAAAAGTCCCGACAAACGTCGGGACTTTTTGTATATGGCGCGGATTTGCGGCAAAACTACTTGTGAAAATCGCCAAAGTATGGTATACTTAAATTAATATGGAAGAAAGGGGAGATAGGATGAAACGCTTTTTTTGCGTGCTTGCCGCGCTTTTGCTGATCCTGGCATCGCTGATGCCGACGCTGGCCACTGTGCCGCAGCACGAGGGCATTGCACGCGTCACAGGTGCCGTGCAGGACTGTGTTGGCACGGATACGGCGGGAGCTGCCGTGATTTTGTTTGAGAACGGCTCCCGTATCCTTTACGAGGGGTATGGCTACGCCGATATTTCCGCGCGTACGCTGGTAACGGCGCAAAGCTGCTTTGAGATCGGAGAGATCTCCTCGCTTTTCGTGGCGCTTGGCGTGCATGCGCTGGCGGACGAGGGCAAGGTGGAGCTTGACCGCGATATCGCCTACTATCTGCCCGCTGATTTTATGAAAAAGCTGGATCTTTCGCATACGGTTACACTGAACGACCTGCTTGCAGGGCGTGCCGGCTTTGCTGACCGCTATTTCGATCAGCGCTATACCGATCCTTCCTTGGTGTTTGATACCTTAGAGCAGGCACTGCTTGCCGAGGTGCCCGCGCAAAGCGAGCCGACGGGGAACACCTACGCTTACTCCCGCTTTGGACTGACGCTTGCCGCCTTTGTTTTGGAGTGTGCGTCGGGAACGGATTACGCCACCTACGTCAGCGAGAAGATCTTAACTCCCCTTGGAATGACGAATACCGTCTTGGCACCGCACGCACAGACGGCGGAAAAAATGGCGGCCGGACATACTGTGAAGGGGGAGGGAAGCTTTGCTGTTGTGAAGGACGCGGGGCGCTCGTACAGTGCGCTCTGGCCTGCTGACGGTGCAGTTTCCAACGCGGCTGACCTTTCCTTGCTGTTGCAGTATCTGCTTGGCAGCGAAATGGGAGAAAAGATCCTCACCCCTGCGCTGGAAAACGGTGTATTCCAAACGGGCATCGCGGGCCTTGGTGTCAGTGGCTCGGTGCGTGCTATGCGTGCCTCTGTGCTGCATTTTTCCGCCTCGCTTGCCATTGATCCTGAAAACGGAAGCGCTGCGCTGGTGCTTTGCAATAACGAGAGCTCTGCACTTTTGGACGCCCCGTACGCATATTGCGGTTTCCTTGTAGGCGCTGTCGCGGGAAGCGACAATGCGGCGCTCCCCGATCCCAAGGAGTTTGAGGGAGAATATATTTTGCGCACGAAAACAAACGGTGTTTTGCTTTCCCGCGCAGTAAAAAATATCCGCATCAGCGTGGACGATGCGGGAATGCTTTTGTTCGGTGAAAAAGAGCTTGTGCAGATCGCGCCCGGTATTTTTGCCGATCCTGCGGATAAAGCGCACGCCGTGCTGCAATTCCAAACGGATATCGAGGGCAATGTTACGGGATTGATCACCGCTTCGGGCGAGAGCTACCGTGTGGCCGAATGGCAGGAAAGCAACGTGATCGTCAATCTTCTTTTTGTCGCACTTTCCCTGGGGGCTGTGTATTTCCTGCTTGGCGGTATTCTGGCGCTGGCAGATGCACTTTTGTCCCGCGCGCGCGGCGAGCGCCGTCCCCGCGCTTGGCGTTTTACGCTGCCGTGGGTCTTTGCCTCGGTCAGCGGCCTTGTCGTGCTGATCCAGATCCTGGTGTGTGATCGCTTTGGCGCGGCCACCATCGCATCCTTCCGTACCGCTTGCGCAACGATCTCGCTGATCTTTGTGATCGGCGCCGTGTGCGGCTTTGTGTACGCGCTTTTTACCGCCTTTACTGTGCGCCGTATGACCGCGCGCGTGGCACGCAGTGCGATCATTTACGTGCTTTTCTTGGCGGTTTGCGGGTATTGGGGAGTTATTTTGATTTAAATCCTGAAAAACGTTGACAAACACAACCTTTTTTGATAAAATAGAAAAAAAGCCAAAAAAGGTGGGAAAAACCAGTGAAAAAAACGTTTGATGCATTATATCCGGACATCAAAAATCTGCTGAAAACGGTGCAGGCCTGTAAAAGTCAGAAAATGACGGAATACGGCTTAAAGGGCAGCACTGTGCAAAGTCTTTGTTGTATAGCACGGGCGGCAAACGGTCTGAACGCCAACGAGCTTTCCGATGCGTTGAAGATCGACAAGGCGCAGGTTTCCCGCTGCATGGCAGAGCTTGGCGAAAAGGGGCTTGTTTTCCGCGACGAGCAGGAGGGCAAGCAGTACCGCCAGAAATATCGCCTGACACAAAAGGGAAGTGAGGTAGCGTCGGATATCGCACAGACCTCGCGCGGTATTCGTGAGAAGATCCGTGCAGGCGTATCCAACGAGGAGCTGGATCGCTTTTTCACCGTTCTGGAAGCACTGTGCGAAAACGCAATTGCCATTTCCGTAGAGGATAATTAAAAAGGAGCGCAAGCATTTGCTTGCGCTCCTTTTTTATCAGGCGTTCCCTTTGAGGAAGCCGCTGTATTTTTTCAGTGCTCCCAGCGAGAAGCACAGGCCAAGTGCCGATACACCGACCCAGGAGATCGCGGTGGCGCTCCAACCGAGATTTTCTGCCAGCGCAGAGATGCCGTACATGGAAATGGCAGCGCCCACGTAGGTGAAGGCGTTGCAAAATCCGCTGGCGGTCGCGGCCTTGCCGTAAGGGGCAAAGCGGCCGGGCAGACAGGAGATGTAGAGGAAGTTGATCGCGTGCATCGTGCCGCAGATCAGCGCCGCCAGAATAAGGCAGACAAGGCGCAGTGCCGTTTGCTCAAAGTTGATCAGCACGGCAAGCGGCACGCACAGTGCGGCCGCAGCAAGGAACAGAACGGCAGAGCCGCGCGATTCGTTCGAGAACGTGCGCGTTTTGTGCGCGATCTTGATCAGCGTGACGGAAAGGATCGAGAATATGGGCAAAATGGCGGAAAGCAGAATGGATTCCTCCGCAGAGCGGGAGAAGGCCTGCATATACAGCGTGGGAAGCCAGGATTCGATGCCGTCGCGCAGGAAGCCCATCATAATGATGGCAACAAAGATCGCGGGAAGGCCCGCACGTGCAAAAAGCGCAAGAAAGCTGGTGTCCTGTGCAGGGGGTGTATCCGTGGCTTCCTGCTTTTTCTTTGCCGTTACACCGTGATCCAGTGTGACGAAGAACATCGATATAGCAAAGATCACCAGTGTGATGCCCGTAATGATCGTGGCGGTGAAGAAAACGGCCTCCCAGGACATAAATTTCAGGCAAAGCGGAACGTAGAGATACAGCAGGATAGTGGCCGTGTGTGCCGCCATCGTGACGATCAGATTGGCCGTGACGAAGCGGTCGTGATCAAGATTGTCGGCAAGAATTCTCACGATCGGGGGCCAGAGCATTGCCTGCGCAAAGCCGTTGAGAGCCCAGACGGGGATCATCGCCGTGGTGTTCGGCAAAAGGGGCATAGCGAGGTTTGCCAGCATCGTGGTGCCAAGGCCCGCCAGAAGCAGCGTGCGGGGGCGGATCTTATCGCCGAGATAGCCGCTGACCAGCTGGCCTGCGCCGTAGGCGATGAAAAGTCCCATGCCGATAAAGCCACCGTGCGTTTCGGTAAGGATCTTGTTCTCGATCATGCTCGCCATAACGGCGGCAAAATCCTTGCGTGCAAAGTAGCTGACGAAATAAACCAGCGAGCAAAGCGCAACAATGGCGCCGCCCGATGTCTTTTTTTGTGTGGTGTTCAAGGGTAAGACCTCCTCGAGGGAATAATATTATTCTGCTAAGTCTAAGTGGGAAGGCTGCGTAGCGCGCAGCTCCATGCTCAGATCGTTTTTGTTATAGGTCAGCGTTACCACGCGCGTGCCGCATTGATAAACGCAGGTGATCACACCGTTTTTTTCGCTGTACGATTGACGGGTAAAGCCGGCATTTTGTATTCTCCATTGATAGGAATTCCAGGAACGCGCGCTCACCTGCTCGGTGGAGCGAATGCGATAGGAATTGTTATAGTAATAATGGAGCGGTGCGCCCGGCAGATCGGGCGGCTCTATACCGGAAAGGTAATGCTCGGCGCTGATATAAAGCGTTCTGTTTGTGTTGCCGTACAGCCACCCCTCGGCGTCCTCGGGGCGCTTTGAGATCGCTCTTGTCTGTGCGGTCAGATCGCTTTCCAGCTGCTTGATGGCAACCGTCAGGGAAAGCTCGTCTTTGGCATAAAGCGCAAGGACGTTCATTTCGGGGATAACGGAGATTATCCAGCGGCCGTTTGGCAGCGTTTCCAGATAGGTCTGCTGGGGCAGGACGCGGTTGGTCTTGCCCACCAGGATCTCAAAGGTGCCGGGAGCGTAGTCGTATGCGTTGTCCGCATAAACAGGCAGCTCAGTATTGGTCAGGCGCTTGTAAAGGTTGGCAAAAGCGTTTATGGCGTTTTTGGTGGCGCTGCTGAGATTTGCGGCATAAACAAGCACGGCGTTGCTCACACCGTTCTCAGCCAGCAAAACAGCGTCGCTGCGATGGTAGTAATCGCACACAGCGGGAAGCGAGATGGTCTTTTCCGTCTTGTCAAAAACGGCATCTTGCGCTGTCACAAAGGCGGAAAGGAAGTATTGCGTTGCCGTTTCCAGTGCGGGATCGTTGTTGGCAAGGATCATCAGCTTTCCGTTGCGAACGCCGATATAGAAATCGTCATAGGAGAGCGTAGAAAGGATGGCCTGCGCCTCCTCGGTGTCGGGATAGCCGAACAGAATATCCGTAAGGCCCCCCGTCGTATTAAAGTCGCTTTTTACGCTGAAACGCACACCTGCGATCTCAAAAAGTGTGTCGCAAAGCGAGGTGGCCGCTTGTGTCGCAACTGCACCCGTTTGCTCGGCGCGGATCAGGTTATGCTCGCGCGTGCGATAGGTCGTCGTAGAGGAAAGATAGGAAAGATCAGGGGAAAGGATCAGCGCGTCCTTTTCGCCAAGATAGGTATCGGCAAAATAGTTGATCGCCGAGATCAGCATAATGCCGTTCGTTGCCTGGATGATCAGATCATCTCCCGAAAAGCCGATATAGAACTGCGCGGCGGAATTGACCGTGGGAACTTCGTCGGGGTCGGGATAACCGATCAGAATGCGCTTGGTCGCGCCCTCGCGCTTGGTGTCCAAAAGATCCACACCCGTCTGCGCTTCGATGCGCTCGGCAAGTGTATTGATCGCGGCCTTGACATCGTTTGTGCGGTTGCCGATCTCCACGAAGGTGGTAGTACATTCGATCACATATTCACTCTCGCCATCGGCGGCAATGATCCTGCCTCCTTCTTGTAAAAGGGTCAGCTTTTCGGTGTAGCTTGTTGCGGCGTTCTTGGCTGCAACGTACAGCTCGGAAAACGGAAGCCCCTCGGCACACGAGCAAAGCAGGGTTGCCGCAAGTAAAAGTAAGGCAAGACAGGATAAAAGGCGTTTTTTCATACGGCCTCCTGTGTGTAAGGTGGGGAAAAGACCGCTCGCGTGCGAGCGGTCTTTTCCCCACCTTACACAC
>JAZQWF010000017.1:0-10425 GCA_045632185.1 Eubacteriales bacterium | reverse complement strand
ACCCCCGAGCATCGGCTCGGGGGTGTTTTTTATTGTTTTAAGCAATATAAGAGTTCAGACGCTCGCGCTCAGCCTGCGTGTAGCGGCTGTACTTGCCGTCGACCTCGTACTTATAGACGTCGTCGGCCTCGGGTTTCAGATCTCTTGTAGCGGCTCTTGCTACTGCGCTTACGCTACGCTCAGCCACAACGGAGGAGCAATAGGTATGCGTCTTACCGTCAGCCGTCTTTACTTCCATATAAGTAATAGCGGTGTATTCGGTATCGTAGTTAACCGCATCCACTGCGTATGCAGCGCCAAGGACTGCATAGTCCGAGGTGTAGTAAAGCAGCTCGGTAGCCACCTCAGTTGCGCCAAGTGCTTTCAGATTTTCCTTCGTCATCACGGTATCCTCATCGATGCTATCCGACTTGATGATCAACGTACCGTACTTGAAGTTATTGCCGTAAGTAGCAGCAAGGGCGGTAAAGGTATTCAGACGAATCACACTGTCAAAGCGGAGGGTGGTAGCACCGGCCGTAGTAGAAACTGCTGCGCCGCTCAGGTTGGCAACAATGTTCTTCTGCTGTGCGAAGTAACGGTAAACCGTGGTATCGCCTTCTTCGGTTCCCTTGAACAGGTTAGCAGAAACGCCGTATGCCTCAATGCCTTCCAGCACGCCAAGTCCTGCGGGCTCCAAGGCGTTGTTGGTTCTCAGCTCATGGTTCAGCGTTGCATTGGGATTCGTGGAATAATACACCTTATTATTAGAGAAGACACCATAATTGACCTTCATCGTCTGCTTCATCGCGCTGACGCTGCCACTGTAAGTAGCGCCAACCACGTAACGGATGCCCGTGTTTACAGGAACGTTAGAGCAGCTCTGCACGTTCGTGTAGTAGGTTCTCAGCTCGCCCGTAGCAGGATCCAGGTCGCTGCTGTTTGCAGAAGGCAGTGCAACCTTGTTCAGCTCGTAGTAAGCGGAGGCCAGACCGAAGTATGCAACAGATACAACGTCGCGGGTGTAAACGTGACCGTTCAAAACATCGCTGGTCTGCTTTGCAACACCGTAGATCGCACAGGTGTTGTGGGTGAAGATCTTACCCTTGGAGTCGTACGTACCGTAAGCGGGAGCGAAAACGCGACCGTAGTTAGGAGCGTTGTAGGTCTCGTCATTACAGCCGTCAACTGCGATGACCTTTACAGCGTACTCGCCGTCAGTCGTCTGCAAGCCAAGGTCGGGAGAACCGTTGTTTACCCAATATTGACGGAAATATTCAAAGCCGAACTCGTCATCATTGTAGTAAGAGGTGTAGGTGTCTGCGGTCAGGAACCAAACGACCACGGACTCGCCGGGCTGCAATACGCAGGTTTCGGGGTTGGAAATGCTATCCTCTGCGAAGTAGTAGTAAGCACCGTTACCCTCGCCGCGGTCAACGGGGTTGCCGGGACGCATCACAGTGGAGTAGGTAAAGCCCTTCTGAGAGTTATTGTTGTAGATACCGGAAACGGTTCTGGTCAGTGCGTAATCGTAAACGCTGAGGGACTTACCGGAGGTGTTGGTCAGCTCGATCGCGGTAAATGCACGCTTATCCTCGCCGGCCAGGTTTTGAGTGACAGGCAGGATCTCGGTGATCATCAGAGGAGGAGTTGCATCGGCCTTCTTGAAGAAGTACTCGAACAGGATCTCCTGGTAATCAGCCAGCTTACCAACGTGCTGGGTACCGGTAGAATAGCTCTTGTGCCACTGAGAGTTCAGGGGGTCCTTCACAGAGCTCTTAACGGGGTTACAGGTGTTGTAAAGAACGCCTACGCGGCAATCAGAGGAAGCGTCCACGCCGTAGATGTAAACAGCGGAGGAGTTAAATCTGTAATAGCCACCCGTACCGATGGTGCCGGACTCAAACATATCGTTTGCCTCGGCAACTCTACCCGTTGCAAGAATGGGGTTGTAGCGAACAAGGGATTCCAGGTTGCTATAATCGGTCATACGCTGCTTGGTGTAATCGATCTCGTTACCGTTCACGTCCTCGGTTCTGCCGATCGCAATGGTAGCAAATTCAAGGTCGCTCATGGTAAAGCCCTGCATAGCAAGAACCTTGGTCTCCTTAGAAAGACCGTAGTTGCGGTACATGTAACGGAAGCCCTGAGAGCCATATTCCTGAGAAATCAGACCATTGTTGATCGCGCCCTGCTGGAAAACAGGCAGGTAACTGACGGACAGCATCACAAGCACCATGGTGTCACCGGGATTAAGCATGGTGTTGGTCGCGTAATCGTCATTACCGCGGATATACTGGGTGTTCCAGTTCTCTACATAATTAACAAGGTAGAAGGTTCCGTTTGCATCGGGCACAAACGCGTTGCTTGCGTCCTTGCTGAAAGTAACAGGAACGCCAAGCGTGCAGCGATAGTAAGTGCCTTTGGTGTTTTCTACGTAGTTGTAGCTATTGCCGTATGCCTTATCCTTGCCGCTCGCCTGTTCTCTACCATATTTGGTAGTGTCGATCTTCGCGATGGCGTCACTACCCCAAATGCTCTGAATGGTTTCAATCTCAGCATCGGTGAAATACCACTGCTCGGCATAATCCCAAGAAGGAATAGCGGCGAGCTCGGCTGTATCAAAATACTGCGCATCGCGGTTTCTGACCTCGCTACCGAAGAAATCGCCAAGCTTTACATAGGTGGAGAAAGTCTTATCTCTGGTGGAGCCGATGTTGTCAGTTGCATAACCGTCGGTAATATCAGCACCCTTGATCAAAGAGTAGTTTGCAATATCGATGGGCTCATCGGTGGGGTTATAGATCTCAATAAACTTGGTCCAGTAATCATCGGGCAGTGCGGAAACCTCGGTGATGAGCAGTTCGGGCACCTGGGTGCTTGCGGTAGTAGCGATATCGGAGGTGGAGATCACGATATTATCAATATCGGCAACCACACCGGGCTGTACCAGCAGTGCAACCGTTGCGCCGTCGTTACGTGCAACGAAATCATCCCACAGCTGCTCGGTGCTGAACGCATAGCCGCTATTGGTGATACCCTTCTCGGGCTTGGAGATCAGAACGCCGTTGATGTAAAGCGTGATGCCGGCCTCGTAATCGTAAACGATCTTGAAGTCCAGCACGCGGTTCTTCATCACGTTGCTGCCTGCATAGATGTAGCTTCCGCTCTCGTTAGCAGCCTCAGGGAAAAGGCGTGCGTACAGAGAGGAGTAGGTGTCGGCAGGATCGTCAAAGCGGCTTGCCATATCCTGGCCGTCCTTTTCCAAGGAGTGAAGTGCGCACTCCGCACCGGAAACAGGATAGTAGACCGCATTGAGGCCGGTGCCGCACATACGAACTGCTGCGATGCCGTAGGCCTCGTTGCCTTCACCGTTGGCAACGGAACCGCTCTGCTCGTTGTAGTTGTAGATAAGAGCAGCGTAGCCGTTGTTGTTGGTCGTAAGCTCGGAGTAGGTCAGGCGATATTCCAGAGTGAAATCGGACTTACGCAGAAGGGGCATAACATCTCCGCCAAACACGTTGACGAAGGTTTCAGCCGCTGCGTCGCGTGCGTCAACACGCAGAGCCTGATTGATGACGTTACCCTGTGCGTCAGTCTTCGTTACAACAGAGTAAGAAGCGCCGCTGACGTCTGCCTTAGAGAAAGGCACATACCAACCCAGCTGCTCCATCAGGGCAGTATCCACAGCATCGGCCTCAACCGCGCTGAAATCCTGCTGATAGATCAGGTAAGAGGAGTTGGCTGCACTTCCCGTCGCAAAAGAGGTCAGGGCCATGGCGGGCACGAGGGCAACCACCATCAGCACAGCGAGGACAAGAGAGAGAGATCGTTTCATACTTTTTCTCCTTTTCCAATTTGTTTCTACCCTTGCGAAAAGTTGTGAATTGCAAGTTTTCCCAAGATTAATAGTATTTTAACATATTTTTGCGTCCCCGTCAAGAGTTCTGTGCAGCAGAAATGAAAAAAGATTTTCCTTGACAGGTGTTGTTGTCGTAGAAGTTTTTGTCTATTTCGTTCAAAATAATCCCCTTCTTTATGCTCCACAAGGGCGCCAAAAGCGTTTTTGCGTCCGCATCTCCCGTCAAGCGGGCAATCACAACACGGGGCGGGAGCATCTCCAAGGCCTGAACGACAAGGCGAATATACGCCTCCTTTTCCATGGGAAAATACGCACCGTTTCTGTATAATTCCGCCATTTTTGTATTTTCAACCACGTACAAAAGATGGATCTTTACCTCGTCCGGAACAAGAGCCGCCACCGTTTGCACAGTTTTCATTACTTTTTCGTCATTTTCACCAACAAGACCGAAGATCAGATGCACGCCGATCCGCACGTGCGGGGCGTTTTGACGCAAGCGGCGGTAGGTATCCAAAAAGGTTGCAAAGTCATGTCCGCGGTTGATCCGCGCAGCCGTGTCGTCGTGTGCGGTCTGCAATCCCAGCTCCACCGTCACCACCGTGCGCGCGCTCAGCTCCTCCAAATACGCAATTACCTCATCGGGCAAGCAATCGGCACGCGTGCCGATGTTCAACCCCACCACGCCCTCGCAGGCAAGCGCCTGCTCGTACAGCTCACGCAGCCGCGCAAGCGGCGCATAGGTATTGGTACACGCCTGGAAATACGCGATGAATTTTCGCGCGTCCCATTTTTGGCGAATGCGCTCTGCCTGCAAGCGAAATTGCTCCGCGATCGGCAAAAGGGTGCTCTCGGTAAAATCACCGCTTCCCCGCCCCGAGCAATAGATACAACCGCCCGTGCCGCACGTGCCGTCGCGGTTGGGACAGGTAAAGCCGCCGTCCAGTGTGATCTTGGCTACCTTTTCACCAAAGGTATGCCGCAAATAATAGTCATAGGTATGATAACGCTTGTTGCTATCCGAATACGGAAAGGGATTGCTTTCTCGTTGCGTTGCTTTTTTCACGTTTTTCTCCTTAATATATCAAATGCGGACGGGCAAGCGCCCGTCCGCCGAAAATTATGCCATCAGTTTTTCCAGTGCAGCAATTCGCACGCACACAGTAAATATACGCATAGCCAGTTCCAGATCCTCGTCGGACGGGAAGGTGGGCGCCAGGCGGATATTGCTGTCATCAGGATCCTTGCGGTAGGGGTAGGTCGCGCCGACGTTGGTCAGCGTAACACCTGCCTCGCGGCAAAGGTTGAACGCGCGCGTAGCGCAGCCGTTCGGGGTAAAGAAGCTGATAAAGTAGCCGCCAAGGGGCTTTTTCCAGGTAGCAATGCCCTTGTCTGCCAGATCCTCGGTCAGGATCTCGTCCACGCGGTCAAACTTGGGGGAGATCACGGCCGCGTGCTTCATCATGTGTGCCTTTACGTTTGCGGCGTTACCGAAGAAGCGCAGGTGGCGCAGCTGATTGAGCTTGTCATGACCGATGGTCTGTGCGCTCATGATCGGCTTGATCTGTGCCAGGTTGCGGGGGGAAGCTGCCAGAATGGCAACACCTGCACCGGGGAAGGTCACCTTGGAGGTGGAGGCAAAGTAGAACACCATGTCCTCGCGGCCGGTTGCACGGCAAGCGGCAAAGATATCCATCAGCTTGTCACCGCCGTCGGGGGTGAAATCGTGAATGGCGTAAGCATTGTCCCAGAAGATACGGAAATCGGGAGCCGCGGGCGTAAGAGCAGCCAGACGGCGCACGGTATCGTCGGAATAGGTGATGCCGTCGGGGTTGGAGTACTTGGGGTTGCACCAGATGCCCTTCACCGCGGGATCGTTGTTAACATACTTCTCTACCGCGTCCATATCGGGGCCGGTGGGCAGCATCTTAACGGGAATCATCTCAATGCCAAGCGACTCGCAGATGCCGAAATGGCGGTCATAGCCGGGAGAGGGGCAAAGGAATTTGATCTTCTCCTCGCGGCACCAGGGGCGGGGGCTATCCACCACGCCGTAAAGCATCGCGCGTGCCACGGTATCGTACATCATATTCAACGACGAGTTGCCACCGACGATGATGTACTCCTCGGGCAGATCGAAAAGCTCGGCAAAGAAGCGCTTCATCTCAGGCAGACCGTCCAGAATACCGTAGTTGCGGCAGTCAAAGCCCGCTTCGGAGCGGCAAAGCTCCACGCTGTCCACGCAGGTCAGCATATCGGCGGTCAGATCCAGCTGCTTTTTGCCGGGCTTGCCACGGGACAGGTCAAGCGAGAGCTTTCTCTCGCAATAGGCGTCGTACTCTTTTCTCAGGTTCTGCAATTCATTTTGCAGTTCGGCATGGGATGCTTTCGTGTAGTTCATTGTATCTCTCCTTAAATCGGTGTTTTCGCATAATTTTTATCACAAAATTGCAGAAATCACCACAAATTAGTGGTATTATACCACAATTTCGCAAGAATTGCAAGTCAAAATTGCATTTTAGGGACAATTTTTTATATTTTTTCTTCTCCCCAGAACTTTTTGCAGCGGTGCGCCAACGCGGCGGCATCTCCTGCGGCCACCATTCCCTTCCAATGGGCGGGATACAGGTGCAAATACGGCTCGGCGGCGTAGCGATCGTCGATCAACACCACCACCCCCTTATCCTCCTCACGGCGGATCACACGCCCTGCGGCCTGCAACACGTGGTTCATGCCCGGATAGGTATAGGCGTAGTCATACCCGCGCTCGCACTTGTTTTCATAGTAGTCTCGCAGCATATTGCGCTCGTCGGAAAGGCCGGGGATACCCGTACCAACAATGATCGCGCCGATCAGGCGGCTGCCAGGCAGATCCACGCCCTCGGAAAAGCTGCCGCCAAGCACGCAAAAGCCCACGCGCAGCTTGCCCTCATCTGCGCGGAAGGCATCGAGAAATTCCTCCTGCTCGCGCTGGGACATGCCGCGCTTTTGCACCACGCAGCGCACGTTCGGATATTTGGCTGCGAATTGGGCATGCACGCGCTCCATATAATCATAGGACGGGAAATAAACGATATAATTCCCTGCGCGGGCACTGACGGTTGCCGCGATCAGGGTGGAAATTTTGCGATAGGACTTGGCTCTATCCTCCATACGGGTACTGACCCCCGGCGCCACGCTGACGCAAAGGCGTTCGGGATCGTAGGGAGAGGGCAGCTCCACGGTCTGCGCCCCCTTGCCGCCTCCCAGCACGTCCACGAAATAATCAAGTGGCTTCAAGGTGGCGGAAAACAGCACCGACGCGCGGGCGCGCCCCAAGGCGCTATGCAAAACACCTGCGGGATCCAGACAAAACAGCTGCAAGGAAAGCGCGCCGTGCTGCAATTGGATATAAGTAAGAAAACGGTCGTCGTAATAGTCGCAAAGCCCGCAGAAGCGGCGTAAAAGCGCCGCAAGCTCGGCAATTTCCGCCGCCAGGGCATGCTGCTCGTTCTTTTTGAGGAACGCATCCAGCGCCCGCTTGCATTGCAGGGTCTGCTCGGTAAAATTCTGCAACGGTGCGCGGTTGAGATAATAGCCGCTCTCGGTGCCGTCCTCGTGCTTTTCGCGGTTCTCTGTGCAAAGCGCGCCAAGGCGGTGCATGGCCATCAGATACCCGCCAAGCTCCTTTTCCAGCTCGCCGTCCTCGGCGGGATCCAGCTTGGCATAAGCCGCCTCAAAGGGCGTGACGCAAAGCCGTGCAGAGTACATATCTCTGGCGCGGTCGGGCAGGTTATGCGCCTCGTCAATAAGGAACACGTATTCCCCACGCTCCCCCTCCTGCGCGTCAAAATAACGGCGCAGATATACATCGGGCGCGAAGGCGTAGTTGTAGTCACAAATGATGATCTCGCAGCGCTCGGAAAGATCAAGAGATAGCTCGTAGGGGCAGATGCGGTGCTTGATCGCCACCTCGGCAAGAATGCTTTTCGGGAAGCCGTGGCGAGTAGATAAAAGCTCTGCGATGGCTCCCTCTACGCGGTCGTAATAGCCGCGCGCAAAGGGACACGCGTCGGGGTTGCAGTGCGAGGTTGCACCCGCGCGACACCCTTCGGGATGGGCGCACATCTGCTCCTTGGCGTACAGCATCACAGTGCGCAGCCGTGAGCCCGCCTCATAAAGCTTGGCGGCGGCAGAAAACGCCTCGCGGCGCACGCTTGCCTTTGCCGTCAGGTAAAAAATACGGTCACAATACCCCTCCCCCAGCGCTTTGACGGCGGGATACAGGGTGGACATCGTCTTGCCGATACCCGTGGGAGCCTCGGCAAACAATCTCTCGCCGCGCCGAATGGCACGGAAGGTGCGCTCGGCAAGCTCGGTCTGCCCCTCGCGCGGATTGGGATACGGGAAGCGCAGCGCAGCCACGCTGGGGACGCGCTCCTCCTCGCGGTATACAAGGTCGCGGGCAAGCGGCTCGATGCGCGAGATCAGGGAAAGATAGAACACGCACAGGTCCTCGCGCGTGCTTTCGGTGCAGATATCCCGCACCTCACCGCTTTCCGTGTTGTAATGGCGCATACGAAGGGATACCTTGCGCAGATCCTTCGCAGCGGCCAGCATATACGCAAGCGCGCGCAAGCGGGTAAAGCTGTCCCCCGCGCTGCTCCCTGCCCTTTTGGCGGGCTTGATCTGCTCGACAAGATCTCCCGTACACACGGCGTGCGCCACACCCTCTACGGTATAGGTGATGCCGTTATGCGTCAGCGTGTTCCGCAGCAGCACGTTTTCTTCGCGTGCGGGCTCAGCGGGCAATTTATATTTTCGGGGATCCACCGCCGCCACGCCGCGACGGGGATGACGGGCATCCAGATGCCCGCTCTTGTGCGCAAGCGCACAAAGCTCGTCTACGGTAAGCTCTACGGCACAGGTATCGGCCGAGTAACGCATCGCGCACACCTCCTTGCTTGAAATATATTATATTTTACCATATAATAGCAGGAAAAGTCAATGCAGGAACGCTGGAAAAATTTTAGGGGTAGCGCAAACGCGCCAAATCGCTTATAATGTGCATAGGAATACGAAAAAGGAGAGCGCCCGATGGAATGGATACGCATCAGCCAGAACAAGCTGAAAATCATGCTGACAGCCGAGGATGCACGCCATTACGAGTTGAACTGTGAGAACGCCGATTACACCGACACGCTGACGCGCACGGCGTTCCGTGAAATACTGACCGACGTGAGGCGCGAGGCGGATTTTGACGCCAGCGAGGATAAGGTCTACATACAAATGTACCCCTCTAAGGAGGGAGGATGCGAGCTGTTCGTCACCAAGATCGGGCTTTTGCTTGATCAGGGAAAGGAGGGCGCTCGCCCTCCGCAAAAAAGTAAGGTTGGCGTGCCGCGTCAAAGGCAGGAAAACGCGCTTGCCTACCGATTTGAAAGCTTTTCCCTGCTGCTTGCCGCCTGCCGCCGTCTGCGTGCGCTCCCGCTTCGCAAAAGCGGCGTTTTCCGCGACGAAAACGGCAGATGGTGGCTGTTTTTATCGGGGTGCGAGCCGCAAAAGCTCCGCTTTCTTCCCTCTTACGCCCGCGAGGTACGTGCAGATCTTGCGCGGCTTTATCTTGATGAATACGGCACTCCCGTTTGCGAAAAGAACGCGGTGGAGCAGCTGGCGGAGCTGTAAAGCGACACCTTGACAAGACAAGGAAAACGTGGTATACTGAAATTGTAGTTAAGCTACAATTCATAACAAGGAGGTTTCCCCATGAAAAGAGGATTATGTCTGTTGCTGTGCCTTCTGATGCTTTTTTGCATCGGCTGCAAAAAAGAAGAGCCGGAGCCGGTATACGGTGAGCAATACATTTCCGGCGGATACGTGTATAATACTCACGTAAGAATGCGCCTTGTTACAGAGGAATTGAAGCCGCCCAAGACGGTCGTAAGCGAGCTGAGAGCCCCGGTGAAATCTATCACCGTGGAAATACAAAACGACACGGATTATTACGTAGATCCGTACAGTATCACCCTTCGTCACTGTGAAAAATGGGAGAACGGAGAATGGGTCGAGATTCCGCACGCCTATATCTACGTAAATTTTGAAGAAAACAAATCCTCTGACCGCGCCGAATGGATATCTCCCCATAGCGACAAGCAATTCGAAAAGGATTTCGTCCCTGACGACCCCACTTCGATATCAGCCAATCCCAAGGCACAATTACTCGGCGAGGGTGTATATCGTTTGGTGCACACCGTTTCTCTGTGTGACAAGGACTCCTACCAAAAGGTTTCGGAGTGCATGCTTGAAATCTATTTCACCGTTGCGCCTTCGTTGGATTGATTAAGCGCGTTCTTTTCAAAACAAAAATTCCCCGCAATATCCGCAGAAATTATCGTTAGTTCCACCCCGCGGTCTTCCATCTCATACAATGGTCTCAGTACCGAATTATGTTCCAGGGCAGTGGTAATCACATGGTCTCCCGACTCTAACACACCCTTGATAGCAATATTTAAACTCTCCGTGGAATTCATGGTAAAAACCATCTGCTTCGGATGTTCTGCATTGAAAAGCTTTGCAAGCTTTGTTCTTGTATCAAAAATCACTCTGGA
>JAZQWF010000016.1:0-15387 GCA_045632185.1 Eubacteriales bacterium | reverse complement strand
CTCCCGACATCGCTATGGGCGTTGACAAGGCGTTGGAGGCCAAGGAGGGCGAGATGACCGATGCGCTGGACACCGGTGCAGGTGACCAGGGTATGATGTTCGGCTTTGCCTGCAACGAAACCCCCGAGCTGATGCCTCTGCCCATTTCTCTGGCACATAAGCTGGCGCTGCGCCTTACAGCTGTACGTAAGGACGGCACGCTGAGCTACCTTCGCCCCGATGGTAAGACCCAGGTGACCGTAGAGTACGTGGACGACAAGCCCGTACGCGTGGACACCGTGGTTATTTCCACCCAGCACGCACCCGAGGCGACTGTCGAGCAGATCCGCCGCGATATGATCGAGCTGGTGATCAAGCCCACCATTTCTGCTGATCTCTTGGACGACAAGACCAAGATCTTCGTTAACCCCACCGGACGCTTTGTCGTAGGTGGCCCCGCGGGCGATACCGGTCTTACGGGCCGTAAGATCATCGTTGATACCTACGGCGGCTATGCCCGTCACGGCGGCGGTGCCTTCTCGGGCAAGGACCCGACTAAGGTGGACCGCTCCGCTTGCTACGCCGCACGCTACATCGCTAAGAACGTGGTTGCCGCAGGCCTTGCCGATAAGTGCGAGGTGCAGGTAGCTTACGCCATCGGCGTGGCACGTCCCGTATCCGTCATGATCGACACCTTTGGCACGGGCAAGGTTGCCGAGAGCAAGATCTCTGAGGCAGTGCAGAAGTACTTTGACCTGCGTCCCGCTGCTATTATTGAGCGCTTCGGCCTTCGTCGCCCGATTTACAAGCAGACGGCGGCTTACGGCCACATGGGTAGAGAAGATCTTGACCTGCCTTGGGAAAAGCGCGATATGGCCGAAAAATTGGCCGCAGAGCTGCTTTGATCAGCAAATCGTATATCAAGAGCTGCGCTCGCCCGCCATTTGGGCGGGCGTGGCTTTTCTAAACAACAAAAGGGAAAGGAGGAAACGCAATGAGCGAGGAGAAGGATCTGCACGGCCTTGAAAAGATCATGGGCACGGTAGAGGGCATCATTTATCAGAACGAGGAAAACGGCTATGCCATTCTGGACTTCGGTACGCAAGAGGACGAGCTGATCACCGTGGTGGGTACGCTCCCTTACGTGGCGCCGGGGGATACGCTGACGCTGTACGGTAAGTGGGTGCATAATCCCAAGTACGGCCGCCAGTTCCGCGTCGATCAGTTTGAAAAGGAAATGCCCGCTGACGAAACCGCCATTCTGCGCTATCTTTCCTCCCGTACCGTCAAGGGCATCGGCCCGAAAAAGGCGCAAAAGATCGTGGAGCTTTTCGGCGAGGATACCTTTGACGTCATTGAAAACCACCCGGAATGGCTGACGCAGATCTCGGGCATCACGCAAAAGGGCGCGATGGAGATCTCGGAGGAGTTCAAAAAGCAGGCCGGCGTGCGCCGCGTGATGATGTTTTTCCGCGACTATTTCGGTGCCACGCTTTCCGTGCGTATCTTCAAGACCTGGGGGAATAACGCCGTAGAGATGGCGAAGGAGAACCCCTATCGCCTTTGTGAGGAGATCGAGGGCATCGGTTTTGAAAAGGCAGACGAGATGGCAGAGAAGATAGGCTTTGACCGTGCGGGGCTGCCCCGTGTGGAAAGCGGTATTCTGTATCTGCTTTCCTACAATGCCGCGCAAAGCGGACACACCTGCCTGCCCGAGCATAAGCTCAAAGAGGCGGCCTGCTCCTTGCTTGGGGTGGACGTTGCCGTTGTGCAGGGGGCGATCGCGTCCCTGATCAAGGCGCACCGCCTTTTCCGCGTGCATCATCTGACGGACAAGGGAGATCAGGCGTTGCTTTTTGACCGTCACAGCTACGAGTGTGAGCGCACGATCGCCGAGAGATTGGTGATGTTGGAGCGCACGTGCGTTAAGCTGGACGTGCGCGATATCGATTATTTCATCTCCCGCGAGGAGAAAAAGGGCGGCCTTGCTTACGCCCAGCTGCAAAAGGAGGCGATCGCTGCCGCACTGGAAAACGGCGTGATGATCCTGACGGGCGGCCCCGGTACTGGTAAAACGACCGTGGTGCGCGCGCTTTTGCAGATCTTCAAAAGTATGTCGTTGCGCGTGGCGCTGGCCGCCCCCACGGGGCGCGCGGCAAAACGCCTTTCCGAGGCGACGTCGAATGAGGCCAAAACGGTCCATCGCTTGCTGGAAATGAGCTTTAACGAGGGCAAGCACGCCGAATTTGCACGCGACGAGCGCAACCAATTGGAGGAGGACGTGATCATCGTGGACGAGGTGTCTATGATGGATGAGCCGCTTACGGCCGCGCTTTTGCGCGCCATCAAGCCGGGAGCGCGTCTTGTTCTGATCGGCGACGCGGATCAGCTGCCCTCCGTGGGTGCGGGCAACGTGCTGCACGATCTGATCGCGTGCGGGCGTTTTGCCACCGTGGCGCTGACGGAGGTGTTCCGTCAGGCACAGAACAGCTTGATCGTCACCAACGCCCACGCGGTCAACCGCGGGGAAATGCCACGCCTTGACGCGAAGAACAACGACTTCTTTTTCCTGTCCCGCACGAGCGACGCAGAGGTTGCCGCCACGGTGGCGGATCTTTGCGCAAACCGCTTGCCCCGCAGCTACGGGGCGGATATCACGGGGCAGATCCAGATCATTTCTCCCTCGCGCAAGGGGGAGGCAGGAACGGAAAACCTCAACCGCGTGCTGCAACAGGCGCTCAATCCGCCCCGCGCAGGAAAAAAGGAGCATCGCTCGCGCGATATCATCTTCCGCGAGGGCGACCATGTGATGCAGACCCGCAACAATTACGATCTGGTCTGGGAGCGCGGCGATGAAACGGGACTTGGCGTGTTCAACGGCGATATCGGTGTGATCGAGGCCATTCACCCCGCCGATCAGTGTATGGAGATCGCCTTTGATGACCGTCACGTGATGTATGACTTCACGGGGCTTGACGAGTTAGAGCCCGCCTTTGCCGTGACCGTGCATAAGAGCCAGGGCAGCGAGTATCCCGTGGTCGTGATCCCGCTTTACGCCGCTGCACCGATGCTGCTGACGCGCAATCTGCTTTACACGGCCATTACGCGTGCGCAACGCATGGTGATCTTGGTCGGACGTGCCGATATTGCCGCGCAAATGGTGAACAATAACCGCCAAGCGATGCGTTATACAGGGCTTGCCGCCCGTCTTGCGGTGAGGAGAAAAGAGGAATGAAGCGGCTGTTTACGCTTGTGAAAAATCTTGTGTTTCCGCCTCGCTGTGCGGGGTGCCATGCCTTGCTGTCACCCGATGCCGAGGGAGAGCACGCCGTTTTCTGCGCAGAGTGCGCCAAGGAATGGCACGCAGAGCTTTGCTTACAATGTCCTTCCTGCTTTGCGGCGTATCCCGAGTGTCGCTGTCAGCCCGAAATGATGAAAAAGGCGGGAAGCGAAGGACTTTTGAAGCTGGCGCCTTACGGTGACACGCCGCGCGAGCGTGTGGTGCGCCGCATCGTGCTGGATCTGAAAAGAAATCCCCGCCGACGCGTGCTGCGCATGCTGGCAAGCGAGCTTGCCGTGACGCTTGACAAGGAATTGGAAAAGCTTGGCTGGGAGCGGGATAACACGTTTCTCATACACTTGCCGCGCGATCCGCGCAGCATTCACCGTCACGGGGCGGATCAAGCAGAGCTGCTTGCAAGGGCGCTGGCAAAGGAAACGGGACTTTTACATCTTCCGCTGCTGTACCGCACGAAGCGCGTCAAGCAGCAAAAGAAGCTTTCCGCCGCAGCGCGCGAGAGCAATCTGCGCGGCGCATTTGCCGTACGGGAGATCCCTGCAAATTGCTGTGCGGTGCTGGTGGACGACGTGGTCACCACGGGTGCAAGTCTGAGCGCAGGGGCGCACGCATTGCGCAAGCAGGGGGTGAAGGAGATCCTTTGTGTCAGTGTGGCACAAACGCCGAAGAAGCATTGACTTGCTTTTTTTGTGCAAGGCATTGCTTTTTTGAACAGAATATAGTATAATATATTAATGCACAAATGGCTAAAAAAGGGAAAGGAGGACGCCTATGCTGAGAAAAGAGATCGGTATCGACATCGGTACCACGCAAATTTCGATCTGCACACCTGACGGCGTGCTTCTTTTACGCGAGCCGAACGTGGCCGCGCTGGATCCCGATACGGGAAAGGTGCTGGCAACGGGACACGGTGCCACGCAATTGCATAAGGAGCGCAAGGGGCTGGTGCAGCTTTGCTATCCCGCATGGGACGGCGTTGTGAAGCACGCCAACGTGCTTTCTGCGATCCTGCGTGAATTCTTGTATCGCGCTTTGGGGCGCACGCTCCTGCGTCCGCACGCCATGGTCAGTGTCCCTTGCGATCTGACAGAGGCACAGATCGGCGCCACAGAGGACGCTGTGCTGGCGGCAGGCGTTGCCCGCGTGCATTTGCTGGAAACACCGCTTTGTGCCGCGCTTGGCGTGGGCTTTGATTTTTCCGTTCCCACTGCGCAGATGATCATACATATCGGCGCGTCCAGAACGGAGGCGGCGGTGATCTTTCTTGGTGATATGCTGATCCGCAAGACCGCCCATATCGGTGGCATTCATTTTGATGAGGCGATCAGACGTTATATGCTGGAAAAGCATCAGCTGTCGATCAGCAGCAGAATGGCAGAGCAGATCAAGATCCGCTTCCTGCGTATGGATGACCATACCGACGTGACCACGCAGGAGGTGCGCGGCCGCGATATCAATACCCGCGAGCTTCGCGTGGTAAAACTGTATTCCAACAAAATGAAGGATGCGCTGAAAAACGCGATGGTTCCCATCGTAGATGCGGCGCTTTCGATGGCAGAGGGCTCGGCGGACGAGATCCGCGTGGATATTGCCAAGGGCGGCGTTGTGCTGACGGGCGGCGGCGTGCCGAACGGTATGGGTCAATTTCTTGCCGATATTCTGGGCATTCGTGCAACCGTTGCCACCAATGCAGATACCGCAGCGGCTGAGGGTGCTGCCAAGGCGCTGGCCAAATTAAGATAAAAGCCGCTTTTTCAAGCGGCTTTTCCTATAAAGGAGGGTTTTTTGATGAAATATTTGCTGCAAGGCGTAGAGCCGCAAACGGCGCTTCGCTTTTTCGAGGAGATTTCCGCCATTCCGCGCGCTTCGGGTAACGAGGCAGGGGTAGCGGACTACCTGGTGGCTTTCGCGCGCGCACGTGGCCTTTTTTGCCACCGTGATGCAGCCAACAACGTGCTGATCAAGAAGGTTGCTGCCAAGGGCAGAGAAAAGGACCATGCCGTGATCCTGCAAGCGCATACCGATATGGTGGCCGAGAAGAACGCGGACGTTTTGCACGATTTTGAAAAGGACGGCATTTGCCTTGTGCGAGAGGGAGATATCCTGCACGCAGACGGCACCACGCTTGGCGCAGATGACGGCTTCGGCGTTTCCATGATCCTTGCCGTGCTTGCGGAGTGCGAGGATCACCCTGCGCTGGAATGTCTGTTTACCTCCTCGGAGGAAACGGGTATGGACGGCGCGCTGGCCTTTGATTACAGCTTGCTTTCGGCAAGAGAATTGTTGAATTTGGACGGTGGCGAGGAGGATCTGATCACCTGCGGCTGCTGCGGAGGTCTTCGCAGCGATCTGCACCTGCCCGTCACGCCGAGCGAGGATCGCGCAAGCGGACTTCGCATCACGCTGGACGGCCTTTGCGGGGGACATTCGGGCGAGGATATCCATCGCGGACGCGCCAATGCGCTTGCCCTGATGGCAGAGATACTGCTTGCTTTGAAGGAGCTTGGCGAGCTGCGCATCAGTGCCTTGCACGGTGGTGATAAATCCAACGCGATCCCGCGTGACTGCACGGCGGTCATCGCAACGCCCGATCCTGTGCGCGCAAGTGAGATCGTTCTGGCAAAGGGAAAAGAGATCAAGGCACGCCTTGTGGCAGATGACGCGGCGTTTTCTCTCAGCGTTGAGGAGGCGCAGACCGGTGCGCTTTATACCGCTGCGGATACCGACCGTATGCTGCACCTGCTTTCCACCAAGGGGGACGTGATGGCGTGGCATTCGGATATCAAGGGCTTGCCCTATACCTCGCGCAACGTGGCCAGCGTGCGTCTTGGCGGTGCCGAGTGCTTTGTTGTGATCTCTCACCGCTCCTTTGATTTTGCCAAGGTGGAGGCAAGCGGTAAGGAGATCGAGGAGCGCGCAGCACAGGTGGGTGGCGTTGTGTCCCACCACAATGCTTATCCCGGTTGGGATAGCCCCGTGAACTCGCCCCTGATCCAAAAATGGCGTAGTGCCTATGCCGAGATCGCGGATACCCCTCTTCGCGTTGATGCGATCCACGCAGGACTGGAATGTGGACTGTTTGCCGGAAATCTGCCGGGACTTTCCGCCATTTCTCTGGGGTGCGAGATCAAGGATCTGCATACCCCTGCCGAGCGAATGTCCCTTTCCTCCTACGAGCGTATCTATCGCGCGCTTTTGGCATTCCTGAAAAAATAAAGAAAAAGGCGGGTGCCCGCATCGGGCAACCGCCTTTTTCTTATGCGTTTTCCTTGTCCAGCGCCTCGCGCAAGGCGATGGCAAGCTGATCGGGGCAGGACGTGGGCTTGAAGCCGCAACGAATGCCGGAAAGTCGCGCGATGGCTTCCTCGGCGCGCATGCCCTTGCAAAGGGACGCAACACCCTGCGTATTGCCGGCACAGCCGCCGTGGAACTCTACGCTTTGAATGATGCCGTTTTCCAGTTCAATGTCAATGCCGCGCGAGCAGACGCCGCGGGGCGTGAAGCGATGCTTAGTCATTGGGATCCTCCTTTAAGTGTAAATAACGTGCCGTTACGTGTGCGCGGGGCAGACAAACGGCAAGATAGGCAAACAGTAACGCGTCGCTTTCTGCGCTTTCGGTGCAGAAAACGGGGTGGTAGAAGGCACCGTCCTCGCCGTAGGGGGAGGGGAGCGTGTCAATGTGGTGCAAGCGAAGCCCCGCCGCCTTGGCGGCGGCCAGCAGATCGGAAAGCGCGCAGGCGTCCTCGTCAAATAGGGAGCAGGACAGCAGGCGCTCTCCCTTTGCGGGGAGCGTGGGGGTATAGCGTCGGCTGAGCAGCGCCATCAGGACGCTGCGGTTGCGTTCGGCATAGGGAACGGTGCAAACGTGCGTGATGCGAAGCTCAAAGCGGTCGATCTCCTCATACAGATGAAGCAGCTTTCCCTCGCGTGAGTCCTCTAAGGGCAGCAGAGCGAAGTCGGCGCGATCGTATGCGACCTCCTCGCACACCGCCGTAAAGGAGGGAGCAGGGTGCGGGCGAAGGTGCGGCAAAACGCACTCAAAGCGGCGCAGGGCGTCGCGGCCGATCTCGCTATCCAGAAAGGCCACGCGCGCGGCGTTGGGGGCGGGAAGCGCAGGGGTGATCTCCTGCATCTCCTGTGCGCAAAAATCGGGAATGACCGAAAGGAAGCCGCGCAGAAAGGCGATCTGCTCTTCCACAAGCCAGGCGCGTGCGCAAGCCCCGTTTTCACGAATGACGGGGAGGGGCGGAGGCGTTTTTTCGTCCGATACGGCTTTCGCCGCCGTGCGCCCCAGCATCTCCTGCTGCAAAAGGCAAAGCGCCAGCGCTTTCTCGCCGCTTTCCCGCCAAAGGGCGAGATTGTCGGCTGCAATTTCGTTCAGATCTCTCATTGTGCGATCTCGTGAAGCAGCGCGTAGCTTTCCGTAAGGAACTCCTGCATCTGTGCGGGGGTCAGCTTTTGCAGGGAAAGCAGGCAGAGCTTATAGATATAGGAGGCAAGCTGTTCGGCGCGGGGCGCGTTTTCCGTGTGCAGCGCTTCCAGCTTTTCGATCAGGGGATTGACGGCGTTCAGCACAAGCACGGTGCCCATCGGCAGCTCGTCCGCTACCTGCTCGCCCTCCATCATGCGATACATGCGCATCGCGTCCTGCATACGGCGGAATTGCTCGGGAATATTCAAAATAGCGGGGACGTCTGCATTTTTCAGCGTTTCCAGCTTCACTTCCATCTTGTCGTTGGCGCTGATCTTACGGAAAAGTGCGGTCAGGGCTTCGTTTTCCTTGCCCTCGCCCTGCTTGCCAAGCACGCTGAGATCAGCATCAACGCGGCGGAATTTATACTCGCCCGACTTGCTTTCCAAATAGGCGATAAACTGGGTGTCCAGCATCGTATCCAGCTCGGCTACGGCAATGCCTTCTGCCTCCACCATAGCTACGTACTGCGCTTGCAGTGCCTTGTCCGTGGTGTAGTAGATGACCTTTTCCTCGCCCGCGCCTTCCAGATATTCCTTTACGGTGACGCATTTGCCGCTGGTCAGTTTGAGCAGGATTGCATTTTTTACGCGGTCATAGAATTTTTCGTCGTGCATCGAGGCAAAGGATACGAAGGTCTTGATGTCCCCCCATACCTTTTCGTATTGCTCGCGGTCGGTGTTGCAAAGCGATGCAAGCTTGTCCGCCACCTTCTTGACGATATGGGCAGAGAGCTTGGACACGTAGGAGTTGGTTTGCAGATAGCTGCGGGAAACGTTGAGCGGCAGCTCGGGGCAGTCCAGCACGCCGCGCAGCATCAGCAGATATTCGGGAATGACCTCGCTGACGTTGTCCGCCACGAAGACCTGATTGTAATACAGCTTGACCTGTCCTTCCGTGCTTTCGAAGTGCGGGTTCAGGCGCGGGAAATAAAGAATTCCCTTGAAATTCAGCGGGTAATCTGCGTTGAGATGGATATGGAAGAGCGGGTCGCGCATGTCGGGGAATACCTTGTGATAAAATTCAGTGTATTCCTCCTCGGTGCAATCCGAGATCGGCTTTTGCCAAAGGGGCGTGGTGTCGTTGATAGGAGCGGGATCCTCCTTTTGCTCAGAGCCCTCGTCAAAATAGATCTCTGCGGGCATAAAGGCACAGTACTTGTCCAGCATCTCACGCAGCTTGACGCTGTTCAGATAGGCGTTTTCCTCGTCGCTTACGTGCAGAATGATCTCGGTGCCGCGCGTGTCGCGCTCGCCCGCCTCGATCTCATATTCGCCCTCTGCGTTGCAGATCCAATGTACGGCGGGTGCATCGGTGAAGGACTTGGTGTGGATCTCTACCTTGTCGCTGACCATAAACGCGGAATAAAAGCCAAGTCCGAAGGGGCCGATGATGCCGCCCTTGGCGCTCTCGCCCGCGCTTTCGTACTTCTGCAAAAAGTCCACCGCGCCCGAAAGTGCGATCGAGCAGATGTACTTTTTCAGCTCCTCCTCGCTCATGCCGATGCCGTTGTCCTGTACCGTGATGGTCTTTGCCTCGCGGTCAAGCACCACGTCGATGCGGTAGGGCGCATCGTCACCCGTCGCCTCGCCCAGCGAGCAAAGGCGCTTGTGCTTGGTGATGGCGTCGGTCGCGTTGGAAACCAACTCGCGCAAAAAGATATCCTTTTCGGAATAGAGCCATTTTTTGATGACGGGAAAAATATTTTCTGTGTTGACGGAGATACCGCCTGTTCTTTTTTCGTTTGTTTCGCTCATGTTTTTCTCCTTGAAAAGACAAAGCCGACCGTGCCCGATCGGCTTTGCTTGAAGTGGTTGATTGGTTTAATTCAGGGCGGGATCGTCGTTCTCGCTCTCCTCGTCAGGAAGGGGCTCCTCATCGGGATCAAGGATCTGCTCGATGATGGATTTACGGGGGCGCTGCTCCTCGGCAAGGTCGGGAACGCCCACAGCAAGTGCCTGTGCGGAAAGCGGGAAGATGTGTGCCTCGTTGAAGCGGAAGGCGATCGCACGGAAGGCCGCAAGGAAGCGGAAAAGCGCGATCACGGGACCTACCAGAATGGGCAGGCCGATCAGCGTCCAGCACAGATAATAGCGCTTGGAAACAAGGCATTTCATTCCGCGCGCCTCGCAATACTTCTGCATGCGGTTGATGACCTTGCAATGCCAGACCAGCGGGAAGATGCCAAGTGTAATCACAGAGAAGGTGAGGAAGGGGAGAATGCCCCAGGTGCGCTTGCCGTCCTTACGGCAGGCAACGTTGATGCCCTGCGACACTACCTCGATCACGTAAAGCGGATAAAGGAAAAGTGTGGGAATGGTCAGAAATACCGCTCTTAGCGCAAAGCGCTTGGTAGGGATACCGTTGGTGCAGATGCTTTGATAGATGCCGCCCTGATAGTCCTCATGAATGGGCTTGATCGAGAACAAACGGCGGAAGAAGCGGCCGATGGCAAGGAATGCTTTTCGCATGCCGCGGGAAAGACTGCTTCGGAAGCCGGAGACGTAATCCACGCCGGGTTCTTCCGTTTCTACCGAGGCAACCCAGGCAGCAAAGCGCTGCATCATCGTGGTTTGTGCCTCCTCCTCGTCCTGCGGGCGGATAAAGGCGTCGGCGGGATAATATTTTTGCAGCGAGGTGGGCTCGCCCTTTGCTTTCAAGCGGGAAGTGATGAAATCGTCCAGGATCGTCATGATCAGGGCGAACAGCGGCACACCGATCAGCATGCCGGGAATGCCGAACACGCCGCCCATAACCGTTACGGCTACGATAACACCGAGCGAGGAAAGACCGGTTCTGTCGCCCAGGATCAGGGGGGCCATGAAATTGCCGTCAAGCTGCTGTACCACAAGGATCAGCAACACGAAAACGATCGCCTTCCAGGGGTCGATGATGAAGATGATCAGTGCGGAGGGAATGGCACCAAGGAAGGGGCCGAAGAAGGGAATGATATCGGTTACGCCGATGATGGCTGCGATCAGCACGGGGTAGGGAATGTTAAAGATGTTGAACAGCACCAGGCATACCAGCATCACCATCAAGGAATCTGCCAGCTTGCCGATCAGATAACCACCGAACTTGCTGTGTGCGCGGGCAAAATAGCCGAGCAAGCGCTCTTCGTTTTTCTTGGAAAGCAATGCACGGAACACGCGGCGGCAGCCTGCATTCAATCGTTCCTTGGAAAGAAGCACGTAGATCGAGATGAAAAGACCGACCACGATGTTTTTCAGTACCGTCAGTGTGCCACCCGCAATCGAGGCGATGTTGGAAATGATCCAGTTGCCCGACGTGCTGAGCAGGTTGAACGCGTAGGTCAGCAGCTTTTCCAGGTTGAAGAACACGTTGATATCGTCCGGGCTTACGCCGGGAATGCGGGCGATAAGATCGTTGATGGACTCAAACAGATTTGTGATAAAGGTGGTGCCTTTGAGCTGCAATTCCGCAAAGCTTTCTACAACGGAGGGGATGATCAAAAACAGGATACCCGCAATGATTGAAAGAAGCAGGACGTAAGAGCATACCATCGAAAGTGCGCGGTTCAACGTGCGCTTTTTGACGTTGCGGAAAAGCTTGTATTCAAAAAAGCGCAGGAAGAAGTTGAGAATGTAAGCCAGTACCAGGCCGACCGTGATGGGGGCGAGGATAGAGGATAATTGCTGAACGGGGGTAAGGATCGCTCTCAGATTGGAGAGCGTCAGCACCAAAAAAATGCCGATCAGGCCGATGGCGATCACGTGCCATACGGTCAGCTTGGGCTTTTGGGGTGCGGGCTTTTGTTTTTGTTGTTGCTTGTGTTCAGCCATGGTGTGCCTCCGTTCGTGTGGGTGAAAACTTATCTGAAACGTGTGTATCACGCGTGGTGCGTAAAGTGTAGTACTATATATTATACAATCTTACAGGAGATGCGTCAAGGGAAAAAGTTGTATTTTGATAAAATTTCATATTTTTTTGCAAAAAACTTGCGAAAGCGTGCGTAATATGATAAAATGAACGTAAAGTCAAAGCCGAGAAAAGGAGGTGCGCTCTGCATGGAGATCAAGGCGTATGCAAAGATCAATCTTAGTCTGGAAGTTGTTGGACGTCGCGCAGACGGCTATCACGAGCTTGTTAGCGTGATGCAAAGCGTTTCCTTGGCTGATACGCTTGTTTTTGAAAAAAAGTGCCATAACGGTGTGAGTTTGGACACGGGCTGTGACCTTCCTGCCGATGAAAACAATCTGATCGTGCGTGCTGCGCGCGCTTATTTTGCGGCGGTCGGGACCGAGTTCGGTGTGGATATCAAGCTGACGAAGCAGATCCCGATGCAAGCGGGACTTGGCGGTGGCTCGGCAGATGCGGCGGCTACGCTTTGTGCGCTGGACGCACTGAACGACAACGCGCTTTGTGACGAGGAGCTTTGCCGCATCGGTGCAAAGATCGGCGCGGACGTGCCTTTTTGCATTATGGGCGGCACGCAGATCTGCCGCGGCATCGGGGAGAAAATGACGTCGATCGAAAACGCGTTGGATTGCCACGTGGTGATTGTAAAAGGCGAGCAGAGCGTTTCCACGCCGCGCGCTTTTGCTGCGTTGGACGAAAGATATGGTGATTTTGCGGGCTTTGAAAAAAAGGCGGAAAAGAGTATCACTTTGCTTGAAAAGTGTTTGAAAAACGGCGAAATCAACACCGTTGGCGGGCTAATTTTCAATCGCTTCGAGCAAACGGTGGCACTTGATGTGCCGGACGTGCTGAAAATCAAGCAAGAGCTGCTCTCTTTGGGGGCGTTCGCCGCACAGATGAGCGGCAGTGGGCCTTCCGTGTTTGGACTTTTCCAAAACGAGCAAGATGCCACAGATGCCGCCGCGCAGATGCACTTGCAGGGCAAGCAAGCGTTCGTTTGCCGTTTCGTGCAATAAAAAAAGAGTGCGACCGTGCACGGTCGCACTCCTTTTTTATTCAAACCTGGTTTCGATCAGCCGCGGACAGCAGGTGGGCGAATACTCCCAGTAGTCCAGGCGCGCCGTTGTCAAGGGATCTATGTAGTATTCCGGCGGCGCGGGGATCTCCTCCTTGGGATAAGAGTCGATGATGACCAGCTTTACCTTCATGCGCTCGGGCAGAATGCTTTTGATGAAAACGGCCGCCTGATCACCTACGCGCGGCACAGGAGCGTCATTCGCCGTTTTTAATTCCGCAAGCCCCGCCAGATTTGGTGCAAGCTCCACGAAAATGCCGTAGCTTTCAATGCTGCGCACACGCCCCGTGACCGTTTCGCCTGCACGAAAACGCGCCGCGTTTTGCTCCCAGGTGCCAAGCAGCTCCTTTAACGTGACGAAGATGCGCTGCGCCGCGCGGTCGATCGCCTTGATCGCCACGTGCAGATCCATGCCACAGCAAAGGCGATCCTTAGGATGCGAAATGCGGGAGACGGAGATGCAATCGATTGCCAAAAGCGAGGAAATGCCGCAACCGATATCCAGAAATGCGCCGTACGGCTCTAAGTGCGTGACCTTGGCAGGAATGACGTCGCCTGCGTATAGGTTTTCGAAAAAATAAGCCGCACATTCCGCCTGTGCCGCTCTGCGGGAAAGAAGCGCCACGCGCTCGCCGCGCTCCTCGGTAAATCCTGAGATCTTAAAGCAAACCGGCTTTCCCACACGCGTGAGAATGGCGATATCCTTGATCTGCTCCTCGCGGCGGCACCAAAGCGCCTCCTCGCGCGGGATCACGCCGCGCATGCAGCCAAGATCTACGTGTAAGCGCATTTGCGCGTCGCAAAGCGTTGCGGGAGCTTCCAGTGTTCGCTCCTCGCGCATGGCGCGCTCCAACGCCGCTTGCGAGGCGAGAAAATCCTTGTTTTGTGCGGTGCGCAGCAGTGCGCCCTCGGGTTGATACAGATAAACGGCCATGACTTTGCCTCCCTTGTTTTTCTTCTATATAATATATGCGTGCGTGCGGCGGCATAGCACTCCCAAAACGCGCACGGCGCAAAAGAATGTGGAAGAAAACAAGAGAAAAACGGAGGAAAAACGAGGTATTGCGGTGCTAAATCAAAATATTTGACTTTTTTGCGAAAAAGGTATTGACAAGCATCAAGTTCTATGCTATAATATGCAAGTCCGAAAAAAATAACGAAATTATACGGAGGAATTTTCAATGTCTACTTTCATGGCAAAGGCAGAGACCATTGAGCGTAAGTGGTATATCATCGACGCCGCTGATAAGCCCCTTGGCCGCACTGCTGTAAAGGCTGCCGACATTCTGCGCGGCAAGCATCGCCCCGAGTTCACCCCCCATGTTGACTGCGGTGAGTTCGTCATCATCATCAACGCAAGCAAGGCTGTCCTTACCGGTAACAAGCTTGAGGACAAGTACTACCACCACCATTCCGGCTACATTGGCGGCTTGAAGTCCATTCAGTACAAGAAGCTGATGGCTACTCGCCCCGAGATGGCTATGGAGCTGGCTGTTAAGGGTATGCTTCCTCACAACAAGCTTGGCGCAAAGGCTTTCACTCGTTTGAAGGTCTATGCAGGCGCTGAGCACAAGCACGAAGCTCAGAAGCCCGTGGTACTCTAATCGAAAGGACGGTAAATTGAAATGTATACTAGTGCAAAGCCCTTTTTCTACGGCACCGGCAGACGTAAGAAGTCTATCGCCCGCGTTCGTATCGTTCCCGGCACCGGTGTGATCACCATCAATGGCCGTGACGTCGATGATTACTTCGGTCTTGAAACCTTGAAGCTCATCGTTAACCAGCCCTTCGGTGTTACCGAGACCGCTGGCAAGTTCGATATCATCGCTACCGTTGTTGGTGGCGGTATCTCCGGCCAGGCAGGCGCAATCCGCCACGGCCTTTCCCGTGCACTACTTCAAGCAGACCCCAACTACCGTGCAGCTTTGAAGGCAGCAGGCTTCCTGCGCCGCGATCCTCGTATGAAGGAAAGAAAGAAGTACGGTCTCAAAGGCGCTCGTCGTGCACCCCAGTTCTCCAAGAGATAATTACAGCCTTACGGCAATTATCAACAAACCCCGATACCACAACGGTTTTCGGGGTTTTTCTTTTGCAGAAAATTTGCCTTTGGTGCAAATTTGGTGCAAGTTTATTTTGGCGTGGATTTTGGGCAAGTGAAACAACACAAAACTTGAATTTGACGAGGTGAACATAATGATAGATATTACTGCTTGGACGAAAAATTTTTTGCAGACATTAAATGAGACTTTCGCAAACCGTGTATGGTTTGTTGGTTTGCAAGGTAGTTATGGTCGTGACGAAGCAACAGAAACAAGCGACATTGATATTGTTGTAATTTTGGATGAATTATCTGCTATGGACGTTCAAACTTATCATAACATGCTGGACACCATGTCTCATAGGGAACTGATCTGCGGTTTCCTTTCGGGAAAAAAGGAAATTATGAATTGGGAGCCATCTGACCTGTTTCAGTTTTTCCATGACACCACACCAATCAAGGGGAGCCTTGAAGAAGTAATGGCGGTTATTGACGAAAGTGCTGTGGACAGAGCAATCAAGATCGGTGCCTGCAATATCCACCACGGTTGTGTACACAATATGCTTCACGATAAGAGCGAGGATGTTTTGAAAGGATTATATAAATCCGCCTCTTTCGTTGTGCAGGCAATCGCTTTTAAGCAAAC
>JAZQWF010000015.1:0-20839 GCA_045632185.1 Eubacteriales bacterium | reverse complement strand
CTTTTTCTTGTCAAGCGTATATACGAATGCGAGAACTACGCCGACGATGATATAGAGTATCGCGGGAACGAGAGTAGCGATATTGTAAATACCGTTATTAACTGCCTCTGTCTGTTTTGCCGCGCCCTCAACGTAGCCGATCAACGCCAGCGACCAAGCGCCCATTGCAGAAGCGATCGCCTGTCCGATCTTACGGGAGAAGGAGCAAACGGCATAAACGGTACCGTCCTCACGCACACCGGTCTTGACCTCGTGATCGTCAATGATATCGCTGATGAACGCCCAGATGATCAGATTGAAAAGACCGAAGCCGAGCGAGCCGAGAATGCTGAGAATCACGTAAAACCACATATTGCTTGTGTGCAGAACGAACAAAAGCGCGTAGGACACAGAGCCCATAATAGCCGCTACGATACCAACCTCTTTTTTACCGAACTTTCTCGAAAGCGGAACAGCTGCAGGAGCGAGTGCGAGTGCGGGAACAAAGCCTGCCGCATTGATCACGGTAAGGCCCATGGTGTTGTTGAAGTAATCCTTGAAGATGTAGTTATTGATGGTCTGATTGAGCATCTGTGCGCCAAGGAAGGAGATATAAACGATCACGATGCCGATCAGCGCACGGTTGGAAAAGAGCGCCTTTACGGTTTGACCGAAGGTGACGCTTTCCTTCTTGGAATCGTCAACGGGGATGCGCTCGGTGCACATACGGTAGCAAAGCAGATAGCAACCCGCTGCCGCGATCGCAAGGATCAGCGCAACAATGGGGAATGCGGCGGGGTTAGCGATCTCGGTGCCATCCTCCAGCTTGGTGTAAAGAAACATAGGCATCACAACGCCAACGAGCACCTGAGGAATAAGAGAGCCCACACCGCGGAAGGTAGAAAGAGCCGCGCGGTCATCCGCCTCTGCACTCATCACGGACGCCATCGAGCCGTAAGGGATATTGATAGCGGTATAGCAAACACTGCCCCAAAGCAGATAGGTCACGAACATATACGCAACGCGTGCGCCCATAGGTGCCTCTGCCATAAAGGTCTGATACATCAAAAGGCTTGCAAGCGCCACGGGTCCGCACATGCGAACAAGCCAGGGCTTGAATTTGCCGCCCTTGCCCGCCTTGACCCTGTCGGCAATTCTGCCCATTGCCGTATCGGTAAATGCGTCAATGATGCGGGAAACGAGGAACATGGTGCCAACCAGCACCGCATTGATCTTCAACACATCGGTATAGAAGACCGTAAGGAACATGCTTGCCATAATGAAGGTGAGGTCGTTGGCTACGTTGCCGAACATATAGCCGACCTTATCCTTCGTGCCAAAGGGACGAAGTGAAAGTTGTTTGCTCATAACTTTGCCTCCAATTATATTTGTGGTATTATAACTATATCACACCCTTTATCCAATGCGTTAGAATAAAAATTTGAAAGAATAGTATATTTTTTGTTATTTTATTGATTTTTGATAAAAATTGTTTTATAATATTCTCCAAGGAGGGTTTTGTATGAACACTTATCCGCATCTTGATTTTGCAAGCGCCTTGTTGCGCAAGCTCCATATCGCCAGCCACGTTCTGGATGATCCGGGGCACATTACAAGTGAAGTGGACGCCGGACTTCGCGCTATGCTGTTCGGAGAAGCCAATTATGCCAAATTGCTGATCAACTCCCCCGCGCAGGCAGAGGAAAACACCGTTTACCGCTTTTTTGACGAGTATCACTGCCATTATATTTTCTTCAGACTGCCCGAAGAGGGGGCCGATCGCTATTTCTTCGTTGGGCCCTATATTTCCACGCTCCCCTCAAATAATTATTATGAAAGCAAAGCAAAACAGATGGGGCTTGACGATGTCCGACTTGATCTACTGAAAAACTATTACAGAAATCTTCCCGTCGTAGAGGAGGAGAATGTTCTGTTCAGTATTATAGACACGCTCGCCGGCTTTATTTTCGGCGGCGAAAATAAATTTAATACAGAGCATATCCATTACGAAATACCGGACAAGCGGCGCCCCATCTACCTCTCCGGCGTTTTTGAACATCCGGAGCCGGAAAGCACTCCCCTATCTCTTGAGATCATCGAACAGAACTACCAAAACGAGAAAATGCTGATGGAGGCCGTCAGCAAGGGCAAGCTGCATAAGGTAGATATGATCGCCTCCGCCATCCTGAATCAAGGGACGGAGGAACGCCTTACCGACAGTGTGCGAAACCGCAAAAACTATCTGATTATTTTTAATACGCTTTTGCGAAAAGCGGCCGAGTATGGCGAGGTGCATCCCTTTCACATCAATCTCCTTTCCTCGGAATTCGCAAAAAAAATAGAGAACCTCGCCACTCTAAGTGACAGTCTGGAGCTGCAAAAGGAGATGCTGCGCAAATACTGCTTGCTAGTCAAGGAGCATTCGCTGAAAAAGCACTCACACTTGATCGGACGCGTCATTACACTGATCTCATACGACCTCACTGCTGATCTTTCCTTGAAGCATATCGCCTCGCTGATGAACGTCAACGCAAGCTACCTCTGTGCCACGTTCAAAAAGGAATGCAACGAAACGCTGACCGAATACGTTAACCGCAAGCGCATGGAAACCGCCGCATTTGTTTTGTCGCACTCTGGCAAGCAGGTCCAAACGGTCGCGGAGGAATGCGGTATCCTTGACGTAAACTATTTCATAAAGCTTTTCAAGCGGCAATACGGCATGACACCCACAAGGTACAGAGAGGAAAGCCAATAACCACCCTCTTTCAGACACAATTATTTAACAAATTGAAAAACGAAAAAGGGGGCAGATTCTTCACGAAAATCGTGAAAAATCTGCCCCAAAATGGTGGGTGAAAGGTTCATTTCTCGTCCCTTGGGCGAAAAATGGCTTTGGCATCTATTTATTTTACACCGTGGGAAAGGCATGAAAAAGCCCCAGAAGCCATGGCGGTTTCCGGGGTTTTGTGACCGGCATCTATTTCGGTCACTTAATGTGGTTGCGGGTACTGGATGTTGCCCCACTTTGCTCGCTTTGCGAGCACGTTTAAAGGTCGCCTTGTCGGCACCGCCGACCATTTTGCCTTGCAAAAACGGCAACCTTTTCTGCGGCGATATTGTACGCGCAAATCTTATAGCAAATACCCACCGCAGGGTTCAAATTGCCCTGCGAGCAAAAAGAAAAACCACCCCGTTTGGGGTGGTCTTTCTTTTTTGGTTGCGGGTACTGGATTTGAACCAGTGATCTTCAGGTTATGAGCCTGACGAGATAGCCGAGCTTCTCCAACCCGCGATATGAGGTTGTTGGTGCGGGAGAACGGACTCGAACCGTCACGGAGATCTCTCTCCACAGGATTTTAAGTCCCGGGTGTCTACCATTCCACCACTCCCGCGATCGGGACGGGGGTTCCCCCTTCACTTGCCCTAATAGTATATCACACTCCCCCTTCTTTGTCAACCCCTTTTTTGCAAAAACTTGTTGACAAAAAGCGACGGTGGGGTTATACTGTGAGTATAGTATATTATAGTAATACAAAAAGGAGGTGCCGTGATGATCCCGGAAGCGTTTTTGGCGCGTATGAAAAGCATGCCGGAGCTTGACTTTGACACATTCTGCGCCGCCCTTGCACAGCCCGCTGTGCGCGCGTTGCGCGTGAACACGCTCAAAACGAATGCAGACACGGTGCGCGCGCTGCTCCCCTTTGATACGGCTCCCCTCCCCTTTGCCGAAAATTGCTTCTACGCCCCTGCCGACAAGGTGGGCGGGCTTGCCGCGCATCACGCGGGCATGATCTACATGCAAAACCCCGGTGCGATCTCCACCGTGCTTTGCGCCGAGCCGAAAAACGGCCTTACGGTACTGGATACCTGCGCCGCACCCGGCGGAAAATCCACGCAGCTGGCTGCCGCGATCGCCGAAGACGGTGTGCTTGTCTGCAACGAATACGTCCCTGCGCGCGCCAAGATCCTGCAAGGAAATATCGAGCGCCTCGGTTGCCGTGCGGCGGTGGTCACCAATCTTTCCACCGATCAGCTTGCCGACTTTTACGGCGGCTGCTTTGACCTTGTGGTGTGCGACGTGCCCTGCTCCGGCGAGGGCATGCTCCGCCAGTACGAGGTCGCAAGCGAGGAATGGAGCGAGGAAAACATCAAGCTTTGTGCCGCGCGCGGATGGGAGATCCTGCAAAACGCAGCCAAGTGCGTCAAGCCCGGCGGGCAGCTGCTTTATTCTACCTGCACCTTCGCCCCCGAGGAAAACGAGCGCCAGATCGACCGCTTCCTTTGCGAGCACCCCGACTTCACCCTCCTACCCGTACCCGCCAAAATCATCAATATCACGGCAAACGGGGTGAATTTTGAAGGACTTACCCACGATATGACCGCCACGCGCCGCTTCTATCCGCACCTCTCGCCGGGCGAGGGTCAGTATGTGGCGCTGCTGCAACGCGATGCCAACGCGCCTTGTGCGCCCACGCGCGCAGATACGGCAACCGCTCCCGGCAAAAAAGATGCCGGAACGGTATGGGATTTCCTGAAAGACACGCTGGAAGTCCTCCCCAAGGGGCGCCTGGTACAGCTGCGCGAGGATATTTACCTTGCCCCCGATATTCCCATTCCGCCGCGCGGCGTTTATGCCCCCGGCGTGTGCGTGGGCACGCTGCAAAAGGGACGCATCGTTCCCCATCATCAGCTGTTTTCCGCCTATGGCACGATCTTCCGCCGCAAGCTGGATCTTGCGCACGGTGACGCGCGTGTGGAAAGCTATCTGCGCGGCGAGGAGATCGCCGCACCCGAATTGCACGCACAAAACGGCTTCGCCGCACTGCTTTACGAGGGCGCGCCCCTTGGCGGCGGCAAGGCGGTGAACGGACGACTGAAAAATCACTACCCAAAAGGCTTGCGCAACCGCGCGTAAGCCGCGAAAGGAGCTTTTATGTATTCTGAAAACAAACTTTACGGCAAAACCATCATCTGGAACGGCGACTCGATCTGCCAGGGCTCGTCCCGTTGGGGCTCGTGGGCGGACAGAATTGCCGACAAAAACGCATTGAAGGCGTGGAAAAACTACGGCATTGGCGGCGGCACGGTTGCGGAGAACTCGCCCCCCTTCCAAAGCGGCAAGGCGCGCCACTCGGTGTGCGGCACGCTGGCACAGATGCACGAGGAATTCCCCGACGCGGACTACATCATTTTGGAGGGCGGCACCAACGATGCCGACCTGCTCGGGCGCATTATCGGCGAGGAAAAATCCCCCCGTTTCGGCACTTTTGATGCCGACGATTACTCCGGCAACTACGATCGCGACACCTTCTGCGGCGCGCTGGAAAGCATTTTCTACCGTGCGACGCAATACTGGCGCGGCAAAAAGATCGCCTTTATCGTGGCGCACAAGATGGGCCTTGGCTGCACCCCCACCGTGAAAAATCGCTACGCTTATTTTGAGGGGGCGATGCAGATCTGCCGCAAATGGGGTATCCCCTATCTCAATTTATGGGACACCTGCCCCCTCAATCCCAACCTGCCCTGGATGTACGACCCTAACAAATCCGTAGAAGAAAACGAAAAGATCTCGCTTTACAAGGACGGCCAGCACCTCACGGCAGACGGCTACGATTACACCACCGACATCATCGACAGCTGGCTGAAAACGCTTTGATCTTTTACAAAGGAGAATTGGAACCATGAAAAAAAGAAAGATCCTGTCCCTGCTTTTGTGCATCGTGATGCTGCTTTGCGTGCTTGCCCTGCCTGCGTGCAACGCAGATCCCGATACGGACAAGACGCCGAGCGATCAGACGGAAAATGACAGCACACCTCCTGCCGATCCCGACGATGATAAAAAGCCCGAGGCGAACACAAACCCGCTGCAAGGTAAAACCGTTATCTGGAACGGCGACTCGATCTGCTACGGCTCCTCTGCCAAGGGCAACTGGGCAACCAGAATTGCCGCGAACAACGAGTTGAAGGCGTGGAAAAACTATGGCGTCGGCGGCGCCACTATCACGGAAAATGCGCCCCGCTATCAAAGCGGCGCAGAGCGCCACTCCGTCTGTGCCACGCTGGAACAAATGTATGAGGAATACCCCGACGCAGATTACGTCATTATAGAGGGCGGCACGAACGACGCCGACCTTTTGGGAAAGATCACGGGCGGCTCGTTTGCCGTGCGCTGCGGCGACTACGTCATTGACGATTTTTCCGGTGACTACGACACCGAAACCTTCTGCGGTGCGCTGGAAAGCATCTTCTATCGCGCCAAGCAGTACTGGCCCGACGCCAAGATCTGCTTTATCGTGGCACAAAAGATGGGTACCAACACCTCTACCTCGAACAACCGCTACGCCTATTTTGAGATCGCAATGCAGATCTGCGAAAAGTGGGATATTCCCTATCTCAACCTTTGGGACGAATCCACTCTTGACCCCACGCAGCCCGATATGTACGACCCGAACAAAACCGCCGAGGAAAACGAGCAAACCCCCGGCGCCATGTACCGCGACGGCCAGCATCTGACCGCTGCCGGATACGATTACACCACCGATATCATTGACAAATGGCTGAAAACGCTGTAAAAGAAAACACCCCGAAACGGATACCGTTTCGGTGTGTTTTTGTGATTTTATCAACCTGCGATCTTGCCAACCAGCGTGATCACAAGCAATGCAAAGATGATCACGGGAAGAACCCAAGTCAGGTAGAAGCGAAGCTTGCGGGGGAACTTCAAGCCGTCGCCTGCGTTGAGCTCGGCCTCGAAATTCTTCCAGCCCCAGCCGTAACGCGAGGTGCAGAACACCACGTACAGAAGACTACCGATGGGAAGCAGGAGATTGGAAACGATGAAGTCCTCCAAGTCAAGGAAGCCAAGGCCGAACACGGTCACGTTGCTCCAAATATCCAAGCTGAAAATAGCAGGAAGCGCCAGCACGAAAATAAGACCGATGTTGATCAGGGCCACCTGCCAACGTTTGAGGGAGGTCTTTTCCAGCCAGAAGGACATAATGTTCTCGAACACGGCGATAACCGTAGAGTATGCCGCGAACACCATAAACAGGAAGAACAGTGTACCGATGATGCGTCCCGCTACGGGGCCCATCGAATTAAAGGTGCTGGAAAGCGTGGTGAACAGGAAGGACGCGCCAACCGTGGAGGCGTCCACATTCAGGCCTCCTGCAAAGGTAAAGCACGCGGGGAATACGATGAAACCGGATGCCAGCGCGATGAAGGTATCAAGCCCCGTGATGGTCACGGCTTCACCGAACAGCGAGCGATCCTTGGAAATATAGCTGCCGAAAATGGCGATCGAGCCGATACCGACGGACAAGGTGAAGAAGGCCTGTCCCATCGCGGCGGTGATCACGGTAAAGATATCCGTTTTTGCAAAGCTTTCCGCAGAGGGCACCAGATAGAACTTCAAGCCCTCCAAAGCGCCGTCCAGAGTGCAGCAGTAGATGGCAAGACCGATGATCAGCGCAAACAGCGCCAGCATCATATACTTGGTGATACGCTCCACGCCCTTCTGCAAGCCGAGCGCACACACGCCAAAGCACAGCAGAATGGTTGCGGCGGTAGAGCCAATAACAAGACCCGTATTGCTGACCGTTGCGCCGAAATGCGCACCCAGTGCGTCCGCCAAGCCGTTTTCGGTAGGCGTTACCGCCATAATATCGCCCGTTAGATACTTGAAGAAATACAATAGCATCCAGCCCGCGATCACGGTGTAGCACATCATAAGCAGGTAGTTACCGCCGATGCCCAGATACTTCATCCAGTGCCATTTCTGGCCGGGCTTTTCCAGCTGCTCAAAGGAGGTAGCGATGCTGCGCTGGCTGGCGCGTCCCACGCTCAGCTCCGCGCACATAACGGGAATACCAAGCAGCAGAAGGAATGCCAAATAGATCAGCACGAAGATCGCACCGCCGTAGGCACCCGTGATGATCGGGAAGCGGTATACGTTTCCAAGGCCGATGGCGCATCCCGCAGAGATCAGGATAAAGCCAAGGCGCGAGGAGAATTTTTCTCTTTTTTCCATAAAAAGCTCTCTCTTTCTAAAGACATTATCTTATAATATTATAAACATTTTGCGCGTTTTGTCAACCGAAATACAAAAATAACCTTTAAAACCCTCTTTGCCGCAGGTCGCTTACCAGCTGTACGTAAAATTCGCGCACGTCAAATCCGCGGAAATTCTCGCGGTTGATATCCACCATGTCGCCGTGCGAAATACCGCGGCGGCCCTTCGTTTCCAGAAAAGTGTATTTTTCGCCCCACTCAAACGAGGAGGTCGCGACCAGACCGTCGTTCGGTCCGTCGTATTTTTTTACCAGGTGATAGGAAAAATTCAGCGGGAAGCGCGCCGCGCGTCCCTTTTTCAACCGCGAGCCGATGCTCTGGCAAAAAACGCCCTCGGGAAGCGGCATATGCTCGTTGCGTGCAAGGCAGGCCTCGTCGGTCAGGTCCTGCACCGCGTCCATGAAATGGGGCTCCTCGTCCCCTGCCTTCTCAGCAATACGGTCATAGGTGGCGGCCACAAAATCGGCCATGCGCTTGGGCACCTTTTTTAAAAGGCGATTGGCAAAAATGCACCCGTTATGGGGGGTATTTACCGTGGTCAGCGAGGCAATGCAGGGCGCAATGCCCAGATGCGCCATCGCATAGCGCATATCAAGACCGCCCTTGGAATGTGCGATCACATTCAACTTTTCCGCGCCCGTTTTCTTCAGGATCCACTCGATCCTATCTGCAAGCTCCCTTGCGCTTTTGGCCACGGGCCTTGCGGAATCGTGCTCGCCGTAAAAAATGCGTGCGCCGTTTTTCTTCAGCTCGCCGGGGATGCGTCCCCAGTAATTGAACAGACGCGAATCACGGAAAAAGATGCCGTGAACAAACAAAATGGGGTATTTGGTCGCGCAGATCCGCTCTTCTTTTCTCTGCTCGTTCAGCAAATGCTTCTGCGTCTCGGTCCCGACCTCGCCCAAGGCCACCGAAATGATCTTGATCAGCATCACCACATTCAAGATCGGCACAAAGCCACAAAGAATGCCAACCAGGCGGCGGCGCACACCCATCTGCACAGAGGTCAGATAGACGCAGGCGATACCGCACCAAAAGATCGCGGCCTCCAGCAAAAAGCAGCAAAGCGCGCTCCAAAAAAGCACCGTAATGCTCTGTTCAAAAAGGAAGAAAAACAAAATCAACTGCACGGCAACAGACAAAACCGCGCAGACAAGCAGGATCAAAAGCAGGCCCGCGCCGTGGTACAAAATACGCAACCTGATGCTGAAAATGCGTCGCTCGAAAAGGGTCAGCGGCACAAGAATGCCCACAAGAAGCGGGAGTGCCGCCAAAAGCAGAGCCGGATATTCGCTATACAGAAAATACGCATTGCAGATACAGACGGCAAGCAAAGAAAACAGGCAGATTTTAAAAAACAGTCTCAACCTCATGTAGCTCACTCCCTTCTCAAAAGTACGGGAACGGTATCAGTTTTGCCAGTATTTTCGGTCCAGACTGCGCAGCTGGATGGCCTCTGCCACGTGGGAGGCGCGGATCAGCTCGCTGCCCTCCAAGTCTGCCACAGTGCGTGCCACGCGCATGATACGGTCGTAGCCGCGCGCGGAGAGCCCCAGATTATCATAAGCGCCGCGCAGCACCGCCATCGCGGCATCGTCCGCCGCGCAGTATTTGCGGATGCCTGCGGCATCCAGCTGGGCATTGCAGAAAATACCCGTTTCGCCCTGCATACGCGCGGCGGCAAACATTCTTGCCTTGATCACGCGCTCGCGGATCACCGCAGAGCTCTCTCCTGTCGGCTCCTTTTGCGAAAGCTCGTCGTAGGAAAGCGAGGGCAGCTCCACCTCAATATCGATACGGTCAAGCAGCGGGCCGCTGATGCGGGACACGTAGCGCTTGACATCGTGCGCAGAGCAGGTGCATTGCTTGGTGGGGTGACCGAAATAGCCGCAACGGCAGGGGTTCATCGCGCCCACCAGCATAAACGAGCAGGGGAAGGTCACGCGCCCGCTGGCGCGGGTGATGGTCACGCGTCTGTCCTCCAAGGGCTGACGGAGCGTATCCGTTACCGTTTTGGGGAACTCGGGCAGCTCGTCTAAGAAAAGCACGCCGTTGTGCGCAAGCGACACCTCGCCGGGGGTGGGATTGGCACCGCCGCCCACCAAGCTGACCGCCGACATCGTATGGTGCGGCGCGCGGAAGGGTCTTGCTGCCAAAAGCGAGGAGGACGCGGGCAGTGTTCCCGCCACGGAATGTACCTTGGTGGTTTCGATCGCCTCGTCAAAGGAAAGGGGCGGCAGGATACCCGCCAATCTCTTGGCCAGCATCGATTTGCCCGTGCCGGGAGGGCCGATCAAAAGGATGTTATGCCCACCCGCAGCGGCGATCTCCATCGCGCGCTTGGCCATTGCTTGTCCGCGCACATCCGCAAAATCGGGAACGGATGCCGCAGCGGCGGCCGCCAGCGCCATTGCATCGCGCGGTGTGGGCGCGATCCTTTTTTCCTCGTTGAGATGCGCCACAAGCGTGGGCATATCCGAAAGCGGGTAGACGGTAATCCCCTGCACCGCGGCGGCCTCGGGCGCGTTCTCGGCGGGGACGTAGATCTCGCGAAGTCCCGCCTCCTTTGCCGCCACTGCCATACAAAGCGCACCGCGCACGGGGCGGATACTGCCGGAAAGCGACAGCTCTCCCACAAAGCACGCGCGGGAAAGATCCACGCTTCGCTTGATCCCACCCGCACAACGCAAAATGCCGCAAAGGATCGCCACGTCAAAGCCCGAGCCCTCCTTTTTGCGGTCGGCGGGTGCCAGGTTGACCGTCAGGGCGCTTTGCGGAAAGCGAAATCCGCTGTTGCGCGCCGCCGTGCGGACGCGCTCCTTGGCCTCGCGCACGGCAAGGTCGGGCAGACCCACGATCTCGAAATTCGCCATATTCTCCTGCGCGTCACACTCCACGCTGACGATAAAGCCGTCAATACCGCAAAGCCCCGCGCTGAATACCGTCGATAGCATTGAGATCCCTCCTGTGTCCTTCTTATTACATACAGTATAGCACAATTCCCGCACTTTGGCAAGAAAAAAGGACGGCAAAGCCGTCCTTTTTCTTTATGCAAGCGAGCCCAACATACCAAAAGGAATGTTCAGGAACAGCAGCGAAGCAATACCAAGCAAAATACCGATCTTTTGCATCGTGGTGAATTTTTCCTTGAACAAGGTCACGGAAATGACGTACGCCAGCACCATACCGCCGCCCGAGATCACGGGGAAGAAGATGGAGGTGGCAATGGTCGCCGTTGCAACCATTACAAGCAGATTGGTGGCACCGTTGGCAGCACCCGTCAGCACGGCAGGCACAGCGCCAAGCTTTACCACGGTTTTCAGATCGCGACGCTCGCGCACAAGGCCGATCGCCAGCATCGCCACAAAGGAAACAAGCAGCGCGATCAGCATAAACTCGTTCTTGTAAGCACCCTCAAAGCGCACCTGCTCTTCTTTTTGCACAATGGTACACATCGCGTTGGAAAGCGCCATAGCAACCGCCATGATCAGCCACAGCACAAAGGTATTCTTTTTTTCCTTCTTCTCCTGCGTGGCACTCTCTCCCGCAGCGGGGGCGGGCTGCTTTTTCGCCATATTGGTCAGATACAGCGACACGATCAGCAGCGCGATGCCGATCAGCTGGGAAGCATAAACGGGATCGTTGAAGCGCACGAAGCCGTAAAGGGTGGGGATCATCAAGGAATAGGAGGAGATCAGCGAGGTCAAGGCCAGCGAGCCGTAGCGCAGCGCCAAAACGCTTGTGACGTTGCAAACAGCCAGCGCGAAGGCGAACAGCAGCGAGTAAGGCAGCGCCGCCCACTCAAAGCGAAATCCCTGAACCACGCACGCACCCGCAAAAAAGAACGCCGCCGCCAGGGTAATCATCGAAACGAACAGGAATGTACCCTTGTTGCTCTTCTTTTGATAAAGCTTTTTAAAAGGAGATTGGATCGTGCAGGTAACGACGCACACGATCATCAAAAAGTAAGCCATAATGACCCTCCATATATAAAAATACAACTGAAAGTATACCACATCCGCGTGCGTTTGTAAAGATATTTTTTTGCGCAAAAATTGCACTTTTGTTCCAAACAAAAAGAAAAGTATTTACAAACAGGAGAAAATGTGTTAGGATGATGATATTGGGGGTGAGGCTGTGATCATCAATTACAATCTGGAAAAGCTGCGTACTGTGCTTGCCGACTTTTCCGAGCTGACGGGCATCCGTATCTCGCTGTGCGACACGCAGTCCCGCGCGGTGGCAGGCGTGCAGGGAAAGGAAAACGATTTTTGCCAGCTTTTACAAAAGCATTGCGGCAAAACGGCATGCACGGTATCGGACAGACACCTGTACGAGCTTTGCGTAAAGACCGGCAAGCCGCAGACGCACCGCTGCCACGCGGGCTTTGTGGATATGTGTGTACCCGTCTGTAAGGACGGGGTGGCGCTGGGCTATCTCATCATGGGGCAGATGCGCACAAGCGCGGAGCCAAACGCCGCGCTCCTTACCGGCTTCCCCGACCCCGCCGAAGCGGAAACCCTGTACCGCGCCCTCCCCCTTTACACCGAAAAGCGCGCTGCTGCCGTGGTCAACCTGGCCACCATCCTTGTTTCCTATATCTTAACAGAAAATCTGATCCTGACACGAAACAGTGACGAGGCGGCACGCCTTGCCGCCTATGTGGAAAAGAATTTGGCCGAGCAGCTTTGCGCCGAGCGCCTTTGCCGCGACCTGCACCTTTCCAAAACTATGCTTTACCGGTTGTTCAGCGACCACATCGGTTGCGGGGTCAATCAGTATATCACCGCCAAGCGCATCCAGCTTGCCAAGGAGCTTTTGCTGCACTCCACGCTTTCCGTCAGCGAGATCTGCGAGCGCATCGGCATTCCAAATACCACGTATTTCTGCCGATTATTCAAGCAAAAGACCGGCATGTCGCCCTTGCGCTATCGCAAAAATTCATAAAAAAGAGGGAGCGTACGGCCAATGCCGTACGCTCCCGTTCTGTTTTTACTTTTTGACCTCAAAGCCGAGAATGATGCCGCCGCGCTCCGCATAAAAGCTGCACAGCGCACGGGCGGGATAGAACTCCACGTCCGCCTCGGGATATTTGGCGCGCACCATCTCGCACAGCGTGCGGGCGGCCTTTTCGTTTTCGTTATAGGAGATACGCAGCTTGCCGCCACAGTATCCCAGCTCCTGCATCTTGGCAAAGGTCGCGTCCATCGCCTTTTTCTCGCCGCGCGGCTTTGCCACGGGGCTGATCACGCCCTGCAAGGCGTGTCCCAGCATACGGATACCAAGAATGCCTGCCACCAGCGCCACGGCGCGGCTAACGCGGCCGTTGTTGGCCAGATTGGTAAGCGACTCTAACAGGAATAAAAGCTCGGTTTCTGCGCGATAGGCGCTCACGCGCTCGCAGATCTCGTCAAACTCCACACCCTCGTGCAAAAGGGCGGTGATGCGCTCGGCCAGCAGCTTCATACCGGGGCCGGTGTTGCAGGAATCGATCACGCACACACGGCGGTCGGGATTTTCCTCCTCATACGCGCGGGCCGCGGAAAGCGCCACGCCGTGCGTTGCGGAAAGCTTGGAGGTCATCGTGATACAAAATACGTATTTGGCATCGCCGAATGCGGCAAGGAAATCACCCATCGAGGGGCAGGACGTACCCGATTTTCCCTTATAGCGCGCCAGATCCGCATTCATCGCGGAAACGTCCAGGGCGGCATCGTCCACGTATTCCTTCACGTCGGTACGGATCTTCAAGGGGGCTTGCGCCACGGCAACGCCCTCCATCTGCCAAAGATCGGCCGAGGAGTCGGTGACGATACGCACCTCGTTCAAATTCATCATAAGCATTCCTTTCCGCCGAAGCGTTACGTACTACAAGTGGATACAGTATATTATACCATATTTGCGCCTTTTTGGCAAGAACATTTTTGTGCCTTCTGTCACCTTTACAGCAAACACAGAAAAGAACTCACCCCGTTGCTGGGGATATTGCCGCAACACTACGCGTTATTCCTGCTCCTCCTCGCGCCACGCCTTGCAAACGTCCACCCATTCAAGGGCTTCGGAGTGCTTTTCCAGCTCGGCAAGCGTCAGCTCGATGGCGCTGTTGCTGCTGCCGCAGGCGGGGAAAACCGTTTCAAAGCGCGCAAGCGACCGGTCCAGATAGACCTTCACGCCCTCGTTTGTGGCAAAGGGACACACGCCGCCCACGGCGTGACCGACAAGAGATACCGCCTCGTCGGGCGTCAGCATCTTGGCCTTGGCGCCGAATTTTGCCTTGTAACGGGGATTGTCCACCTTGGCATCCCCTGCGGCTACGATCAGAATAGGTGCGCCGTCCAGCATAAAGGAAAGCGTCTTGGCAATGCGACAGGGCTCGCAGGAAAGTGCGGCCGCCGCCAGCTCTACCGTTGCGCTGGACACCTCAAACTCCATCACGCGCTCGGCCATGCCCTGCGCGGCAAAATAAGCTTTTACTTTCTCGATCGACATAAGTACTCCTTATCTTTTTGCGGTGCGCACGTACGCTTCCAGGCAAACGGCACCGTCCTTTTTCGTTCTGATATAAAAATTCCCCTCGCCGTCCGCGGCGCGCTCTACAACAAGCACGTCACCGTACGCCGCCTCGCGGTGATAGGCAAGCGACATACCCGTCACACGCAAGCCGAGCGGATCGGGCAGAAAATCGCACACCGTGTCGGGGTATTTCGTGTTATTCATGTGCATATTGTAGTCCAGATCCGCGTAACCGATGCGGCGCGTGCCGACCTGCTCGAACACAAGCTCGCGCGGTGCGCGGAAGCGAATGGGCGCGGTGACCTCGATCTCCTGCTCGTCCCCAAAGGAAAGCGGCGCCTCACTTACACGCAGCAACGAGCGGTCGTGTACGTTCACCATTGCCCAGTGCGACATGGCGCGTGCCACCACCTCGCCGTCGCGCAAAATTTCAAAGCGGCGCGGGAAGCAAAGCGCACGCCCCTCGCAGGTCGCGGTGCGTACCTCGATCTGCTCGTAGGCGTGAACGGGTGCGAGAAAATCAATGGCGATGCGGGAAAGGATAAATCCCACACCGTCCTCGTCGCGCATGCGATCCAAGCTTTTGGCGTGCGTGCGGAACTGGTGGTTGGCGCACTCCTGCATATAGGCCAGCACCTCAGAGGGGCGCATCTCGCACTTTGCGTCGGTATCGTGCCAGCGCACGGGATATTTTTCGGTATAAAGCATCATTTACCCCCAAAACGGTATGAAAACAGGGCTGCTGCCAATGGCAGCAGCCCCGAACGGTTTGCTTATGGATCAAAGGGTACCGGAGGAGCCAAGCACGTTCTTGATCTTGTGCTGGACCATTGCCTTGACCTCGTTACGAGCAACGGAGAGGTACTCGCGGGGGTCAAATGCGCCGGGCTTGTTGCTGAACACGCGGCGGATGCCTGCGGTCATAGCAAGACGGATATCGGAGTCAATGTTGATCTTGCACACAGCCATGCCTGCTGCCTTACGGAGCTGCTCCTCGGGAATACCTACTGCATCCGGCAGAGCGCCGCCAAGCTCGTTGATCTCCTTGACGTGGATCTGGGAAACGGAGGATGCACCGTGCAGAACGATCGGGAAGCCGGGCAATCTCTTTTCGATCTCCTCCAAAATGTCGAAGCGCAGAGGGGGAGGAACGAGGATGCCGTCGGCGTTACGGGTGCACTGCTGTGCAGTGAACTTGTATGCACCGTGAGAGGTACCGATGGAAATTGCAAGGGAGTCAACGCCCGTACGGGAAACGAAGTCCTCAACCTCCTCGGGACGGGTGTAAGAGGAATGCTCAGCCACAACGTCGTCCTCAACGCCTGCCAGCACGCCCAGCTCGCCCTCAACGACAACGCCGTGTGCGTGAGCGTACTCAACGACCTTGCGGGTCAGAGCCACGTTGTCCTCGTAGGAGTGGTGAGAGCCGTCGATCATCACGGAGGTGAAGCCGCCGTCGATGCAGGACTTGCAGATCTCGAAATCTGCGCCGTGGTCGAGGTGGAGAGCAAGGTCAATGCCGCTATCCTCGATGGCGGCCTTGGCAAGGCCCATCAGGTATGCGTGCTTTGCATACTTGCGTGCACCTGCGGAAACTTGCAGGATAACGGGGGACTTTTCCTCAGCAGCTGCCTCGGTGATCGCCTGGATGATCTCCATATTGTTGATGTTGAAAGCGCCGATGGCGTAGCCGCCCTCGTAGGCCTTCTTGAACATTTCCTTGGTAGTAACAAGAGCCATTTTGAAATCTCCTTTGTGTTAATTTTTTCACCACTTTATATTTTACAATATAATAAAGGAAAAATCAAGGGCTTTGCGAAAAATATATTGTATTTATGTCACATTTCCCTCGCCGGCCGTTGCACTTCCCTGCGCGCTCGCTTCCACCGCTGCCACGGCGGCGGGCGGAGATTGCATCTCCTGTACACCCTCTCGCACGCTCTCCCGCGCATATACCGTGCTGCGCGGCACCAGCCCCAAGCTGACGGCAATGGCCGTGTCGATCTGCGTCATCATCTGCTCGTCAAGGTGCCCCAGCTTTTCCCGCAAGCGCCGCTTATCCAGCGTGCGCAGCTGCTCCAACAGCACGATCGAGTCGCGGGAAAGTCCCGCGCGCTCTGCGTACACGTCAATATGCGTGGGAAGCTTTGTCTTGCTCATGCGCGAGGTGATCGCCGCCGCGATCACCGTCGGGCTGTACTTGTTCCCCACGTCGTTTTGTATGATCAGCACGGGGCGAAGTCCCCCCTGCTCCGAGCCCACCACGGGGCTAAGATCTGCATAATAAATATCGCCGCGCTTCACGCTGCCCGTCATACCGAAAAAATCCTCCGTCCTTCCTCGTTGCCCTTATTTTTTGCCGCTTTGCGCCAAAATAGTCACGCCGCGGGAATTTTTCACTGACAGTATATGCGTGCGTGTCGGTTCGTGTCGCACAAAGGTGCTTTGACGCGCGGCACGCGCAAAATTTCCCGCGCACCTTGTATTTTTTTCGTTTTTGTGCTACAATAAGTAGGATAATATCCTACTTTGGGAGGAATTTTGATGGACAATCTGTTTTTTGGCTTGGACAAGCCTGCAAGTGACGAAAATCTGGTGCTGCTGCGCACCTTCCACGATGACGTGGCGGTGACGATGGCCGAGGAGGTGCTGCGTGACGAGGAGATCCCCTTTGTGAAAAAGGATCGCGGCAGCGGCTCTGCCGTGCGCATCATCACGGGCTTTTCGATGTTCGGCACCGATATTCTGGTCGCGCCCGAGGATCTGGAAAAGGCCACCGCGCTGATGGAGGCGCTTTTTGACGCAGAGGTCGAAGCACAGGCAAAGGAGAGCGAGCAATGAAAGAGATCATTCTTTGTAAATACGGCGAGATCGTGCTGAAAGGCGCGAACCGCGGACAGTTTGAAACGGCGCTTGTAAAGGATATGAAGTACCGCCTGCAATCCTTCGGCAGCTTTTCGGTGCGCAACGTGCAAAGCACCATGACCATCGAGCCGCTGGACGATTTTGCCGACTTGGACGGCGCCTTTGAGGCCGCCTGTCGCGTCTTCGGCATTGCGGGCGTGGTACGCGCCGCCGTGGCCGAAAAAAGCATGGACGCCATTCTGGAAACCGTCAAGGCGTACATTCCCCAATTCCTTGCGGGCAAAAAGACCTTCAAGGTGGAGGCAAAGCGCTCGGATAAGGCCTTTCCCCTCTCCTCCCCCGAGATCTCCGCGCAGGCAGGTGCGGCAGTGCTTTCCGCTTGCCCCCGTATGCGCGTGAACGTGCGCGAGCCCGACGTTACCGTAAAGGTAGAGGTGCGCGACCGCGCGGCCTATATTCACGCGGGGCAGTTCAAGGGTGCGGGCGGCTTGCCCGTCGGCACCAACGGCAAGGGGCTTCTGCTGCTGTCGGGCGGTATCGACTCGCCCGTTGCGGGCTGGATGATGGCCAAGCGCGGCGTGCGCTTGGAGGCGCTCTATTTTGAATCAATGCCCTACACCAGCGAGCAGGCAAGACAAAAAGTACTTGACCTTGCCGCCCTTGTCGCGCGTTGGAGCGGCAGCATGCAGGTGCATATCATCTCGCTTACCGACATTCAGGAAAAGCTGGTCAAGGCGTGCGACGAGGAATATTTCACGTTGCTTCTGCGCCGCTATATGATGGAGCTTTCCAACCGCGTGGCAGAGAAATTCTCCTGCGAGGCGCTGATCACGGGCGAGAGCCTGGGGCAAGTGGCATCGCAGACGATGCAGGCGCTGGGCGTGACGAACGCGATGGCGCGTTACCCCGTTTTCCGTCCCCTTATCGGTATGGACAAGGACGAGATCGTGCAGATCTCCCGCCGCATTGACACCTTTGACACCTCTATCCTGCCTTATGAGGATTGCTGCACCGTGTTCACCCCCAGACACCCCAAGACCAAGCCCGTTCTCTCTCTTGTTGAACAGCAGGAGGCAAAGCTGCCCTTTGCAGAGCTGTGCGACGAGGCGATGGAAACCTTGCAGACCTTCTATATCAAGGCGAAATTTTAAGGAGCAAACAAATGACCAAGATCGATATTTTTTCCGGCTTTCTCGGTGCGGGTAAAACTACCCTGATCAAAAAGCTGATCAAAGAGGCCTATGCCGGCGAAAAGCTGGTGCTGATCGAAAACGAGTTCGGCGAGATCGGCGTGGACGGCGGATTTCTCGCGGACGCGGGCATCAACGTGACCGAGATGAACTCGGGCTGCATCTGCTGCTCGCTGGTCGGCGATTTCAGCCGCGCGCTTGTCAAGGTGCTGCACGAATACCACCCCGACCGTATCCTGATCGAGCCCTCGGGCGTCGGCAAGCTTTCCGACGTGGTGCGCGCCGTAAAGGGTGTCACGGGCGAGTTGGAGATCTCCTCTCTCGTCACCGTGGTGGACGCAGGCAAATGCAAGATGTATATGAAGAATTTTGGCGAATTTTTCGGCGATCAGATCAAGCACGCGGGTACGATCGTCCTTTCTCACACAGGCAAGCTGTCGGGTGAGAAGGTGGACGCCGCCGTGGCGCTTTGCCGCACGCAGAACGAGGACGCCGTGATCGTTACCACCGACTGGGACGCCCTTACGGGCGAGCAGCTGCGTGACGCCATCGAGCAGCGCGACACGCTGGACGCCGCCAAGGCAGAGCTGGCGCACGAGCATCATCACCACGAGCACGGCGAGCATTGCGAGTGCGGCTGCCATCACGATCATGACGAGCATCATCACGAGCATCATCACGAGCATCATCACGACGAGCACGGCGAGCATTGCGAGTGTGGCTGCCATCACGATCATGACGAGCATCATCACGAGCACCATCACCACGATGAGCACAAGCATGGGCATCATCACCACGAGCACCATCACGTGCACCATCACCACCAGCATCACCACGAGCACCATCACGAGCATCATCACGGTCACGACGCGCATTGCGAGTGTGGCTGCCATCACGATCACCATCACGACCACGGCCATCATCACCATCACGCAGACGAGGTATTCGTCAGCTTTGGCGCAGAAACCGCGAAAACTTATACCGTTGAGGGGCTTAATGCCGCGCTTGCCGCACTTGCCAACCCCATGTACGGCACCGTTCTGCGCGCCAAGGGCATCGTGGGGGGCGAGGGCGCTTGGCTCCACTTTGACTACGTTCCCGGCGAGCCGGACGTGCGAAAGGGCAGCGCGGGCATCATCGGCCGCCTTTGCGTGATCGGCGCGGATCTTGACCGCGAGGCACTCTCCGCCCTGTTTGGCGCGGAGTTGAAGTGAGGCGCGTATGAACAAGACGCAAAAGCCGATCTACCTCTTTACGGGCTTCCTGGAAGCGGGCAAGACCAAGATGATCCAGGAAACGATGGAGGACAAAAATTTCAACGATGGCTGCAATATTCTGCTGCTTGTGTGCGAGGAGGGCATCGAGGAATACGACCCGTCCCTTTTCTGCTTCCCCAACGTCCATCAGGTACTGGTGGATAAGGAAAGCGATCTGACCCCCGCCCTGCTTGCCGAATACGATCGCAAATACAAGGTCGATCGCATCGTGATCGAATACAACGGTATGTGGCAGCTGGACACGCTCTATGCGGCGCTCCCCGCCACCTGGTTTATCTTCCAGCAGCTTTTCTTTGCGGACGCGTCCACCATTCTGAATTTCAACGCGAATATGCGCTCGCTGGTTTACGACAAGCTCAAAGACGCCGACACGGTGATGTTCAACCGTCTGGACGGCATCGACCGCATGGAGCTGCACAAGCTGGTGCGCGCCGTCAGCCGCCGCGCGACCATCGCCTTTGACGTGGGCGACGATCTGGAATACGATGAGATCGAGGATCCCCTGCCCTTTGACGTGAACGCCCCCGTGGTGAAAATTGAGGACCGCGATTACGCCTTCTTCTACCGCGATATGGGCGAGTGCCTGCCCGAATGGCACGGCCGCACCGTCAAGTTCAAGGGACTTGTTGCGCGCAACCGCGAGCTGGCCAAGAACTCCCTTGTCATCGGCCGCCACGTGATGACCTGCTGTGCCGACGACATTACCTTTAGCGGCGTGGTGTGTAACTTCAAGCGCGAGGTGCCCTACCAAACGGGGGACTGGCTGATCGTCACGGCCGAGATCCGCGTGGAAAAGCACCCGATGTACGGCGGCGAGGGCCCCGTGCTTTACGCCACCGACGTGGCGCTCACGCGCGAGCCGCGCGACCCGCTGGCGGTGTTTTATTGAGTAGTGAATAAAAATGATGCGGGGGAGGACTTTTGGCAAAAGTCCTCCCCCGCCTC